>JAISFI010000114.1 GCA_031263685.1 Dysgonamonadaceae bacterium
ATGTATAAGAAGCCGGTAAGCTGGCACAACCAAACACAGGATCAAATTCCGTTCCGGACACGATATATCCGCACTCCCCTGGAGTATTATTTACAGTTCCACTTGACGGCAAAGTGATCCTGGGAAGGACAGTCACAGGAAAAATACACGATACCGGATTACTCCCGTCAGTCACACTATAAGTTACAGTGGTTTTCCCGATATTAAACTGAACGCCGGTTATTTCACCCGGAGTGGCGGCTATCACAGTGGCGCCCGTCAATGTATATTCAATGGTTACGGGGCAATTACCCGTGAAGATTAACGGGATAGTGAGCGTAGCAGAGTATTGATCGGTAAAGGCCAGTATCTGTGACGGACAATCCGTAATCACAGGAGGGTTACATGGACCTTGCCCCTTCGTTTCCGGTATAAAACAACAAATCCCCCAACACAGCATTAGCATAATGCGGTATCGACGAACGATGCTTCCTGAAAACTGTAAAAAATGACACATATATATTTGTTGGTCGCTCAAATATTGAATTCAAATATCGAATTTTGCGACACTTTCCTTTATACGGAATATTAAACAAAAGGTTTCAAACGTTTCAAACATAGAAATTTTTGTTCGCTTCCTCTATTCTATAGAACTATAAAAAATCTTAGCCGTAAAAATATTGTTTTTCGGAAAAAGAAAAAGTGTATTTTTATCATCCGAAAAAATTAGGAGGTCATGAATCATATAGCCCAAAATATAAATGAATTGCGTTTGCATATTCCATCGCACGTAAAAATTATAGCTGTAAGCAAGACAAAAACTGTTCCAGAAATACGCGAAGCAATAAAAGCCGGGCAAGTCGGCTTCGGCGAAAACAAGGTGCAGGAATTGACAGCAAAGTATGCGCAAATACCGGAAGCACAGTGGTATCTCATTGGGCATCTGCAAACCAATAAGGTAAAATACATTGCTCCTTTTGTTCGGATGATACAATCCGTAGATTCTTTCCGTATTCTTGAAGAAATTGACCGGCAGGCCAATAGATACAGCCGTGTCATCGATTGCCTGTTGCAGATCCACATAGCCCGCGAAGAAACAAAATTCGGGTTCAGTGAGGAAGAAGCCATTGAACTGCTGAACAATGACGAGTTGCAGAGTTTAAAGCACGTCCGTATATGCGGATTGATGGGTGTCGCCACTTTTACAGACGACATGGAAGTCGTACGTAAAGAGTTCCAGGGGTTGTCCCGATTTTTTCAACGCATCCGCCGGGATTATTTCCCGGCAGACCCTTCGTTTTGCGAGCTTTCGATGGGAATGTCCGACGATTACCGTATTGCTGTCGAGGAAGGCGCTACAATGGTACGGATTGGCTCTTTAATTTTCGGAGCGCGGCTTTATGGAACAACAACACGGAATTCATAACTTCTAACTGTTCCTTCGTCACCGGAAACAACACACTCGTCATTAGATTTGATTTTTAAACAATAAAATACTTATCTATGCGTTATGAAACAATATTAAAAAAGTGTAAATTTGCGATCTCAAATCCAAATATGAATTTGTACAAAACAAGCATTATTGCTCTATGCGTTTCCTTTCCGACCATGCTGGCATCAGCGCTGCCGCCAACAAAGGTCAAAAGCAATGAGATTAACAGCGTAAGTACTGCAGTTCCTTTTCTGACCATCGCACCCGATTCGCGTTCTGCAGCAATGGGCGATGTGGGTGTTGCCAGTTCGCCTGATGTTAATTCACTCCACTGGAACCCAGCCAAATATGCATTCATTAAAACGGATGGCGGTGTAGCGCTTTCGTATTCGCCATGGTTACGCGGGCTGGTCGATGATATGAACTTGTTGTACCTCACCGGATACAAACGAATTGACAAGCTACAGGTAATCGCTGCATCCTTGCGGTATTTCAATATGGGCAACATTGATTTTTACGATTACACCGGCGCTCCGATGCTGACCGGAAAGCCCAACGAATTTGCAATCGATGCAGCCTATTCCCGTATGTTTTCGGAGAAGTTAAGCGCAGCGCTGGCTTTCCGCTACGTCCGTTCCGACATTTCGTCGGGCGTATCGTCAACATCAGGAGTAAAAGCCAAAGCGGGTAACTCGTTCGCGGCCGATATTGCCATATACTACAATTCCGAATTGGAACTTTTCGGAAAAAACGGCAACTGGGCATTAGGTGCGGATATTTCAAATATCGGCAACAAAATGACTTATTCGAACGAACAGGAAAAGACGTTCCTTCCCATCAACCTTCGTATTGGAGGTTCACTTGGACTCAACCTGGATAGTTACAACAAGCTGGCGTTTTCTCTCGATTTCAATAAACTGCTGGTCCCAACCCCGCCTCTCTATGATACGAATACCCGTGAAATTATCGGGAAAAACCCTGATGTTGGCATTGTACAAGGGATGATCCAATCATTTTATGATGCGCCGGGCGGTTTCTCAGAAGAGATGCACGAAATCACCTACGGGTTGGGACTCGAATACCTGTATAGGGAAATATTCGCCGTACGTACCGGCTTTTTCCACGAACATCCCACCAAGGGCAACCGTCGTTACTTTACCATGGGCGTAGGATTGAAGATGAACATGATTGGCATCGACTTCTCATACCTGATCTCCGCATACGGGCAGAACAGCCCGATGAACAACACATTGCGGTTCACGCTGACTTTCAATTTCGGGAAAGAATCAAAAGCATCATAAAATAAATGAGTTTAAGGTTCAAAATTCAAATTGTAGCATCTTGAACTTTAAGTTTTATGCGGATAGGATTTGGATTTGACGTACATCAATTGGTCGAACACGTGCCATTTACATTGGGCGGCATGGTTATTCCCCACCATAAAGGTGCTATCGGACATTCGGATGCCGACACGCTGATCCATGCCATCTGCGACGCGCTGTTGGGCGCCGCCAATCTGGGTGATATCGGCATGCATTTTCCCGATTCCGACCCAACCTTAAAAGGTATCGACAGTAAGATACTCTTGCAGAAAGTGACACAGTTGATTGCACAAAGAGGATACCGCATCGTTAATATCGATACGACCATCTGCTTGCAACAACCAAAATTGCGCCCGTATATCCTTCAGATGCAGGAAACACTGACACGCGTGATGGATATTCCGGTAAACAACCTGTCAATCAAGGCAACCACTACCGAAAAATTAGGGTTTACAGGCCGCGAAGAAGGCGTGTCCGCCTATGCAGTAGCCTTAATAAACGAAGTTTGAAGTTTCGGCTAATTCGGGCAATGCAACTTGCGGACAGATTAAGTCTCTGCTTGATAATAAAAACGCAACTGATGAATGATCAATTGCGCTCATTTTTATTGGTGACCCCGACAGGACTCAAACCTGTGACTTTCAGAACCGGAATCTGACGTTCTATTCAACTGAACTACGGGGCCTTATGTCTATTTTTCCAGAAATCGTCTCCCGGTAACTAAACTACGGGGCGGTTTTGTGGGTGCAAAAGTAATCAAATCCCGGCTATTTCCAAAACGGATGTAAGGAATATTTTTGATAAAGATATGATTCGGATTTGAAGTTGAATCTGTTCGATGAGGCAAACATTGAAGCTAAAGGAACGTGAAAAGGCAAATGAGGTAGATTCATTCCAACTTTTCATTATCTTTGTCAAATCAAAAACTTTAGAGGTATAGCTTCGAAACAGGTGGCAAAGTAACATGCAAATCAGCAGTCAACCATTGGCAGACAGGATGAGGCCAACCAGCCTCGACGAATACACCGGGCAAAAGCACTTAGTGGGAGAACATGCTGTGCTGCGCCGGATGATCGAGTCGGGCAACATATCGTCGTTTATCCTTTGGGGATCGCCGGGAGTCGGAAAGACCACGCTCGCGCAAATCATTGCCAGCAGTCTAAAACGTCCGTTCTATAGTTTAAGCGCCGTGAATTCGGGCGTGAAGGATGTACGCGAGACCATTGAAAACGCCAAGAAGCAGAAGTTTTTCAGCGCTCCGTGCCCCGTCCTGTTCATCGACGAAATTCACCGGTTCAGCAAATCGCAACAGGACTCGCTATTGGCTGCAGTGGAGCAGGGTGTCGTGGTATTGATCGGCGCTACTACCGAAAACCCATCGTTCGAGGTTATTTCGCCACTGCTTTCGCGATGCCAGGTATATACCCTCAAGTCGCTCGATAAGGCCGACTTGCTGGAAATCATCGACCACGCGTTGAAAAAGGACAGTTTGCTGAAAACCCTGACAGTACGGATAGAAGAAACCGATGCTTTGCTGCGTGTGTCGGGAGGTGATGCCCGCAAATTGCTGAATGCGCTCGAACTGGTCATCGTGGCCGAGCTTGATGCCGATGGCAAAGCTGCTTCGGAAATTGTGATTACCGATGCGAAAGTGTTGGAGCGCGTGCAGCAGAACATAGCCCTGTATGACAAGAACGGCGAGATGCATTATGACATCATTTCGGCATTCATCAAGTCAATACGCGGCAGCGACCCCAATGCAGCCGTGTATTATCTTGCACGGATGATCGAAGGCGGCGAAGATCCTTTGTTCATTGCACGGCGGTTGATTATCCTGGCTTCGGAGGATATCGGGTTGGCCAACCCCAATGCTTTCCTGATGGCGCAAAGCTGTTTCAATGCCGTGCATTCGATTGGTATGCCCGAGGGGCGTATCGTATTGTCGCAGACGACCATTTACCTGGCCGTTTCGCCCAAAAGCAACTCGTCTTACGAAGCTATCGATCATGCCATTGCGCTGGTCCGGCAAACAGGCAACCTGCCTGTACCGCTGCATATCCGCAATGCGCCCACTAAACTGATGAAAGAACTGGGTTATCACAAAGGCTATCAATATGCCCACAGTTTTACAGGAAATTTTGTCGACCAGGAGTTTTTACCGCCCGAAATAAGCGGCTCAACATTTTACAAACCAGGATCCAACGCTCGCGAAAAAGAGATCAAGGAACGGCTGGACAAACTGTGGAACGGAAAATATAAATAACCGGGCTTGCGCATTACACCTTCAAATTACCTCCTTACCTTTTACCTTTAAATAAAATTTATGACCTGACAGTTTCAAAATTGGTTATCTTTGTCGCTTGAAATGAATAAATTTTGATTTAGCTTCTGAACTGATGAATTTTAAGAAGATCAACAGTATTGCCGGATGGGTGGTGTGCACCGTTGCTTCCACCGTTTACCTGCTTACCATCGAACCTACCGCAAGTTTCTGGGACTGCGGGGAGTTCATATCCACAGCATACAAACTCGAAGTGGGACATCCTCCCGGAGCGCCTTTGTTCATGCTGGTGGCGCGTATTTTCACCAT
>JAISFI010000126.1 GCA_031263685.1 Dysgonamonadaceae bacterium
AGCGTTTCTCCTGACAATCGGGCTACAATATCCGAAGAGTTCGGATAGCCGATATACCATCTGTTTGTTGGCTGCGCCCCGCGCGTCGTGCGGGGTCTTTGAGCGTTTGCATCTATGGATAGCACACTGAAAACCAGCGCAAATAATATTATTCTTTTCACTGTTATCATTGTTTTATATTCTTTATTCGATTCATTAAAATTCTATTGAAAAAGAAAAGCCTGCCCGAATCACGGGAACGGATTCGGACAAGGAAGGCTTCATAAATTCTCACTGTCGTGCATTATATATTTCGGTTATCTCGCTTTGGGTCAACTCCCGGTTATATACGCGGAAGTTATCCATTTTGCCGGTAAAGCCTGTTCCCAGCAACAGGGGATAATTACCGGACAAGGTAGAATTGTAGGTGGTTTGCGCAATATAAGTACCGTCAATGTACAGTTTATAAGCCTTACTCTTTTGGGTAATGGTAAGCAAATGCCAGTTGCCGTCGAGTAACAGACTGTTTACAGCAACATCAAAACCGGCAGAACGGGAACTGCTTCCCGCTGCATAAACCCTGCTGTTATATATGGTGATGGCCGGCCGGATGGTATAGCTACTGGTGACTTGATGATCGAAATAGGAGTTGTTTGTCTGCATGGCTTTCGACCATAGACTTACCGAAAATTCGGCTTCAATCCCATTGAACGGACTGGTAGCGATATAGTAATATGCATCATTGTTCAACTGCAACGATTTTCCGGCGCCTCCGGTTACGGGTACGTCGGCGGCAAAAGTCGGAGCGCCTGTTCCCTGCAATAAACCGTTGTATTCGGTTTTTCCCTGCGATTCGTTACAATTGTCGCTGTCAAAGGTGTAGTAGGCAACCAGCCCGCTTTGTACTTCAATGGTTGTGGCGGGCGTGGCGATTTCCAATACATCGCCGTAAGCTGTTCCCTTACTGTTAACGGCATAGGCGCGAACATAATACTTTGTCGATTTTTGTAAACCGGTAAAGGTCGCCTTGAAGGAACCTGTTGTCGTTTTTTCTCCGCCGCTTGCCTTGCGCTCGTTGTCGGCAACATCAGGCGTCGTTGATGAAGACGAAAGACAAACGCCGACGTCCGAGACAGACGCATCGCCACCCAGTGATGTGAGCTCGATCACTATTTCCATTGAAGTGCTTTTCAAATTCTCCACGCGCAAAGTTTGTACGGTGGGCGGCGTCATTTCCTGCGGAGACGTTTGCCCCGTCTCGAATGATTTTATATCGCCGTAGTGCGTTTCAAAATCTTCGTCCGTAGTACTTTTACCTTTCTCTGACTTTACGGTATACATCCGGTGTATTTGCGCATAAGCCCTGACATAGTATTTGGTACGGGGTTCCAGGTTGTCAACCATACAGGTAAATACGCCTTCACCCTCTCTGGCATCCTGTACGTATTTGTTGTCGCCGATTTTTCCATCGGGAAAAACCCGGTACAGTTGAAGACTGTCGGCGCTATAAAGTACTCCCCGCACTACAACGGAGGTTAGCGAAACGTCTTTCCCTTTATGTTCAATAACGACTTCGCCTCCACAAGTGGCTGAGGTTAGCGTTATATTTTTTACATCTGCGGTTTTAATATACCCTTCGATGTAATATTCCGTATAGTAGCAAGCGGTAAAACCGGCTGCAACTGTTATGACTGCTACAATTAGATGTGCTATTCTTTTCATGTGTATATTTTATTTAAAAATTTTAAAAATAAGACTGTTTAAAATGCTACACTCCATGCGATATTCCATGCGATTCTGCTTTTTTGACCGAAATCGAGATCGGGATAGGAAAGCCCTGCGGCCACGGTTAGCGCGCTTCCTGAAAATTTATAATTTATTCCACCTAAAAATGATACGCCTTTCAGCAGTTTGCTGCCGCCCAAAGCCCAAAAGCCATCGTCCGAATTGTCGGAGGAAATGTTTTCTGTTCCGATGATGCCGTAGCAGGCGGAGAGGTAAATAAATTTGTACGGATAGAACCTCAATCCCGCAGCATAATGGAAATAATACTTTGTATCATCGCTGCTGCCGCCAAGGTCGGGACCGCCGCCGATGCCGGCTTCGTAACCTACGCCGACAATGCCGCCGTGCCTGCCTGCAATACCGAATCCAAGCATCTTTCCGTAGGTAACTCCATTACCGAGACCCAGCGAAAAGTAGTTGTTCTTACCTTTATTGGCTTGCCGCTTTGCTGCTTTATTGTCTGCTTTTTGCCGGTCATCAGCTTCTTTCTGTTGCTGTGCACGGAGCTTTTCGTTCTCGCTTTTTATTTTTTCGATCTCCTTTCTTATGGCATCGGGATTGGCGGCGAATTTCATTGCCGCTTCTTTAGCTGCAAAGGCAATATCTTGTATTGCGGGTGTTTTTCCTTCGCCTTGCTTTTCCACAATAGCAGTTTCTACATCCACCTGCTTGCAAAAAATGCTGTAGCTGCTGCCCGACTGAACAACGGTTATGATGCAGACATAATTTGCGCCCATCATTTTACCCAATTCGCGGACTTCGGATTCGTTCGAAAAATTTCCCTGGAATTTGTTTTCTTCCAGTACTCTGTCGATATTGGCTCGTTCAAGCGCTACATAATTCGGATTATTCACAATCACATTGCCGGTTTCTTCGCGGATAATCGTTTTTACATTGCTGCCCACATTACCTTCCGGCTCAAATATGGCTATTTTGGATTGGGTGTTTCGCGATGCGGCTGTCAAATTTCCCGTAAACATTCGCGTTGCCAGATCCTGTACCGCAGTTTCGATATAGGAACCGGATGCCGGTATTTGTGCTGTCCGCTGCTTTTCTACCTGAGAAGAAGCATAGTTAATCAGCTTGCATGAAATATAATAGTCGTTGTCCAGGTTAACCACCACGGAAAGACAAACAAGGTCGGCGCCGGTTTTACGCCCCAATTCGGTAAACTGACTCTCATCTACAAGTCCTTTCGATTGGAATTTGTTTTCTTCCAATACTTTTTCGATCAGGCTGCGTTCCACGGCACGATAGTTGGCGCTGTTTGAAATCACTCCGCTGATTTTTTCGCGGATAATCACTTTCGTTGCATCGGGCAAATCGCCGATGGGATCAAAAACAGCTACTTTGAGTTGCGCCTGCAATGAAACCATGCAGATAAAAAAACTAAAAAATAAAAGACTGAACTTTTTCATCATCAAGGGTTTTAATATAATAATAAATTATAATGATAATAATTGATCTTTCGTCCGTAATAAGCGGTTGCAATAGCTTGAACGGCTTCTATACGCTTTTCCTGGAGAGCGGCGCGGTTGTTGTATTGCTGTACAAGAAAATCCCACTGCCGTTTTTCTTCCGCGCTCAAACTGCTTTCTATGGTAGAGATCAGCGTTTTTATTTCCGAATGACAATCGGTAGAGAACACTTTCAAGCCGTACAGAACCGACAGCGCCTCGTTATACTTGTGGGCGGCGTAAAGCGTTTGCGCTTTTTGCAGCAATTCGTTGCACTGCTGGTTTTGGTAGGCAGGATAAAATTTTTCTATGGCGCCCAATGCCTGCGGATAGCAGCTTGCCGCATCGGGAATGGAGGCAATCAAAGCAATTGCTTCTTCATATTGCTGGCGTTTGGCACAGGATTCGGCGCGAAGCAAAATATTCGAGCAATTACCCTCATAATAGGCAAGGATTTTTTCGCGTCCCTGTTGGATAAACCTGTCGAAATCCTTGTCGTTTACCGGAATTTTGGAAATGGCGTCGTTAATGGCGCGCTGGCGACTGCTGCCCGACCCGCGTATTTGGCGATTGTACGAAGCGTAAATAATATCGCTTTCCAGATTTTTGACCGTAAACGAAATATCAGCGTTTACTACCCTGATATTCTGCATACCGCCCTCTACAACATCTTCTTTTTCGATACTGAACAGCGGATACATAATAATACTTGAGCCGCCGTTGGAGGCGGACAAGCCGGAGCGGGTTACTGCGTCCGTCATTTTCTTGCCCAGGCGTACGCTTTGCGAAGCGTCCAAATAATCGACCTGCTGCGGAACGACTACCGAAATGGGAATGTTCCCGCTGTTTTGCGCCATCATGCCGACAGCGTACAGAGTACTTGCTATGAATAATATGGTTTTCATCCTTGTGCTATTGAATGGTGATAAATAATGTGTTGCCTTTTATGTCGCGTTTTGTTTCCAATCCGAGCGAGCGGAAAAACTGAAAAAGAGACATTCCGAAACGGCTTACCGTATAGTTATTTCCTGTCCTGGGGTCTTTGAGCGGTATGCGCACATCGTCGAACAGCATTTCGGTATCGCTTGAACCTTGCAGGTGAAAGTTGTTCTTATAAGCGTTCTGCTCCATCCACATCTCTATTTCGTCCGATAAAAGCAAGCCCTGCTTCCCTGCTTCGGACGACATGGTGTAGCCGGAATTTTGATCGAACCCGATATTTACCATTACGGATTTACCGTTTTCTACAATATCGGTAAACTTAGCCTGCATGGTATTGAGAAAATCCTCAATCTGGTTTTTCACCGCATTTTCTGCTGCCTGTCCAATATCGTAACCGATACCGTTGCCTGTTTTATTCGACAGCGAGTTGCCGCCCGAAACTTCATACGCCTGCAACACAATTCTGATTCTGTTTCCGGGCATATTAGGCGAATCCTGATTCGTGGAAGATGGATAAATTTCGGCTTCGACATACACATCTGCACCTGACATTTGGATAATTTGGGCCTTAATGTCCGTTTTGTTTTCGCCGGCAAATACGGCGTTGCTTTTCGCCGCTTTGAGCCGCACCGTAAAATCGACCGTTGTATAGCCCCGGTTGTCGAACGCCTCCTTGATTTTCGACAGTACAATGCGCTTGTTGAGGTCGTCTTCGAGAACGGTGCGAATATCCTCGCTATCCTGGGTATAGGGGACAACCATTATCTTGGGCTGAATGGTTTTTACTTCGCTCTGCTGTGCATGCAAACTGCCCGTCAGCGCCAAAAGACAAATAATGACCGATGATTTAAAATTTTTCATGTGCTTTACTCTATTGAGTTTGATGGGGATATAAAGTTAATAACCGAATTTCCGTATCATGCCGTTTTGTTCCAAATCTGTACGCAAAGCGCGAAGATGAACGGTAACATCCACGGTCAGCGTTTTGTCCCGCAACTTGCCTAAGGGATAAGAATTGCCCACAAACGACCAGTAACGGCCCTGGTCGTAGAACTGCAAAAAATACTTTGCGTATTCTTTTTTTACGCCGGCCTCGTCGTAGCCAATCAGGGGGACTTTCTGCGAAGAGCCGGGAATGCCCCTGAAAAACAAGGCATCGAAGGCATTCTTTTCGGCTTCGATTTTTGCCCTTTCGTGGGAGTTGCCTGTACCGGTCGAACGAATCGTGATGGTTCCGTCCTTTTCGGAAACATAACTGATGTTGGTGGCTGGAGTAACGGTTTTACAGGCAAGGAAAACCACTCCGATGATCAGACAAATACCAATGTTTAAAATACTTTGTATCTTCATCTCTATTATCCTTTAATAAAAATTTCTTCCCGCTCTTGCGGCTTCGCAGGTCTTGCCCCGTTTTTGAAATGGTGTCGGCTCCATTGTTGTTTTATGCTTTATGAATTCTGTTAATCCTTTCATCCTGTAAATTCTGTGCTTATTCTCCGTAAACCCATTTCCGGTCGTTCATGGGGCGCGCCCAGATGATGTCGCCTTTACTGACTTTTACACCGTTGATGGTGGGGCTGGTGTAGCGATCCGAACTTGAGGATTGCACGTCGCCCACCCGCAACTGGTAGCGGTCGCCTTCCACGCGTTCAATAAAGCAGGTGACCATCATCGTGTACGTGCCGCTTTGGTGGAATATCCAAAGCCCTTCCGACCATTGCCACGATTCAGAGTACAGCAGTTTGTCGCCGATTTGCGCTTGCTTTATTCCGGCTACCCTGCGGGCTTCGGCTTCCCTGCGCTGACGCTCAATTTCCGCCTGTCGCAGACGTTCTTTTTCGCGTATTTCCGCAGCATTCTTTTGAGAAGTCTGTCGCGCTTCAAGGTCTATTGCTATGGACGGCTGCAAGCTCAACGCTTTATCATAGTATTTGTCGGCATTTTCAAAATTGCCGAGTTTGAATGAGGCAAATGCGGCTTTATTAAATTGTTCCGCTGTCCTGTCTGAATCCGGAACCCTATTCAAAACCGTTAGTAAAGAACCATAATTGCCTGCCGATTCATAATATTGGGTTAGAAATTGTGTTACATTCTCTTCATATTCTGCAGGCCAGCTCTGTTTCCAGTCTAATTTTATCTTCCACGCTTCTGCAAAGTCGCTTGCCGCTTCGTCCGTTCTTCCCATCTCTTTTAGCATAATCCCCCTGTTGTACAGGGAAGTAGCCTTTGCATAACTCTGTCTGTTTCTATCCACTATTTTCCCCTTTGTATCCATGCCGTTTGCCCATTCAAATTTTTTTAAAGATTCTTCTTTGTTGCCAAGCTTGTAATAGCACATTGCAATATAGTCATACAGAAAATGCCACCTTTCTCTACTCATACACGCCCAGCCGTCAAGCGGCACATGGGTACATCCGTATCCGTCAATATCGTTTCTAGGAGCATTTGCATTTGCCGCGCTTTCATACCGAATGAAAGCGCTCAAGGCTGTCTGATAATCTCCTTCCCTGTAAAACGCTTCGCCCAGGTAAAACCAGCCTTCGTTTCTGTAACGTGCCGGCGGCGCCTTTTTTGTGGCTGCGGTAAAAAAAGCGGCAGCATCGGTATGTTTTTCCTGCTTCATTAAGTCCAATCCCTGCTTAATCAGTTCAGAATAGCCTGACTGCTGGGGAATATCAACATTACTTTGCAGTTTAAGGTTTATCAAAGCTGTTTTAGCGGGTTCATATCCCTGTTCTGCCGCTTTTTGATACCAGACTTCTGCCTGATTATAATCTTGTGTTACGCCTTGTCCATTTTCATAAAAATAGCCTACACTATTTTGTGCTATTTTATTTCCTTGCTCCGCTGCCTTTTTAAGCCAGTAAAACGCTTGATAATGATCTTTGTTTACTCCACGTCCCATACCATAACATTGGGCTAATGAAAGCTGGGCGGAGGCATATCCTTGATTTGCCGCTTTTTCGTACCACGAAACCGCTTTTTCATAATCCTTCTTTACGCCGTCACCTTGAAAATATCGCACTCCCAATGTATGCTGGGCTTCTGCATTGCCCTGTTTGGCTTTTGTTTCCAGTTCTTCTAATGTTTGTGCAAAAATTGCATTTGAAAGCGCAAACGCACATAAAATTGCAAGGAATAACTTGCTTAAAATGGTTGACTTATTCGTCTGGCTTTTCGGACTGGCCCCGTTTTTGAAATGGTTTCCGGTCTCCATTGTCCTGCCCATAGCGTTCAGGCTCGAAATGTTTACATTCTCTTTTGACATAACAATTATATTTTTTCTCCCACTCTTACGGCTTCGCAGGTCTTGCCCCGTTTTTGTAATGGTTTGCGGCTCCATTGTTTTTCTACCGACATGTCATTCCTGACGGGATTTTCGTATGGGACAAAGACCTTTTGCCCGCTCGGACAAAGACCTTTTGCCCGCCCGGACAAAGACCTTTTGTTCGCTCGGACAAAGACCTTTTGTTCGCTCGGACAAAGACCTTTTGTTCGTTCGGGCATGATGCTATTCTACCGTAAGCGTTTTATCAAACATTGCTGTTCGTGGTTCTTTGAGCAAGCTGCCGACAGCATACTGCGTCGTCGCTTCCAGCAGATAGGCGCCCGGCGCCAAATCCGGAATCACCACGAGCAGCTCCGAGGGGTTGTTGGTCACGATGTCGGAATCGTCCACCCTCGTCCGTTCTCCGGTGGCCTGACTCACGAAATAGATACCGTTCGCCGCATGATCGCCGGCGATTTTGATTTTTTGCCCGGCGATTCGCAGGTTGCGGCTCGGGGTGAGCAGGTTGTTCACACTGCCCGACTTCACGTCGACCGCCTGGGTAATGACCGCATCGGTATCCGCTACGCCCAGGATGTCGACCGTCACGTTTTCGAGTTCCTTCCGCAGCAAAGCGCCTTGGTGAAACTCGAAAAGCAGCGTGTGCTTTTTCCTGTTGAACTGTTCTTTAGGGCTGTTGGCAACTCCCTTAATTTGAGGGCCTGCCGTAAACCATCCCGTATTGACGGAAAAACCGTCACACAACAAATACCCCATTTCGGTAAGAAAGAGGTTGGCCGCATGTTCCATCGCCGGAGCCGGTATGTCGGCTCCGCCGCGCGTGGATGCGGATTCGCATATTTCCTTCACGTTCAGCGTGCGTGCGGAAACAGGCCGGATCACATAGTCGTCCGGA
>JAISFI010000145.1 GCA_031263685.1 Dysgonamonadaceae bacterium
GTACTGTTCGACTGGCAAACCGAATCTGTCGAGCCTTTCCTGAAGAACCAGCTTCCGGAAAAAGAAACCAAAGGTATCACGAATCTTTATGTCGACAAAAATCATAACCTCTGGCTGTGTTTGGTCGAAGGAGGATTATTACGCTACAACCTGCAAACAAAAACGTTGCTCACATACACGCACAACCACCGCAGGGAAAAAACGATCGGACAGCATCCCGTCAACAATATCTACGAAACGAAAAACGGCGATTTACTGTTTTCCACACTTGGCTCCGGCCTGTTCAAATATCTGCCGGAAACAGATAATTTTGAGCACTATACGGCGGCGAATAACGGGTTCCTGTCCGACTTCGTGTACTTGGCTACCGAAACGAACTACGGGTACCTGCTCCTGCTCACCGGCAACGGCGTAAGCCTCCTCAATAACAGCATGGATAACATCCTGCAGAGCATCTATAACATCGACGGAAACAGCGGATTTCCTCTAACAAAAATCAGCTTTGAATGTGGCGTCTGCATCGCACAAAACGGAGAAATATTTATCGGCGGCATCAACGGCATGGCGTCCTTTTTTGAAAACCGGATAAACTCCGTTCAAAAAGATTATAACCTGTTTTTCTCCGACCTGTACATTCACAACATCCGCCAAAATCCTTCCGAACACCCCGACATCATGCCCCGGGCACTGCCTTACCTGAAAAATATTTGCCTGAAATACAATCAGACCAATATACAAATCAACATTGCCACTTCCAACCACATCAGGCAAAACAACATCCCTCTCGAATATAAGTTGACGAAGTTCGACGCCGACTGGCTGCCCGTCAACGACCTGAATATCCGTTATTCAAACCTAAGTCCGGGAAAATACACGCTGACGGTGCGCGAACGTGCCGGAAGTCACCCGCTCCCGCTCAACACGCCGGCGAAAGAAATACAGCTTTCGATAGACGTCAAGCCGCCTTTATACGCTTCAATCCCGGCCTGCTGCTGTTACATCGCAATCATAAGTCTGCTATTGTGGTGGTTTATCCGTTCCAACCGAATGAAATTCCGGCTGAAAACCTCACTGGAATACGAAATCCGGGAAAATAACCGGATACAGGAATTGAACCAGATCAAACTGCAATTTTTTACCAATATCTCGCACGAGTTCCGGACGCCGCTCACGCTGATCATCGGGCAAATCGAATCGCTGCTGCAAATGGAAAACCTCCAGTTGTCGATACACAACAAACTCGCCAAGATACATAAAAATGCCTCCCACCTGCGCCGGTTAATCAACGAACTGCTGGATTTCCGGAAACAGGAAAGAGATATTCTGGAGTTGAAAGTCAGTGAGAATGACATTGTCGCCTTCGCTGGAAACGTGTTTAACTCCTTCAAAGACATCGCGGTAAAAAGACAGATTGAATATACGTTCTTCTCCGGCGAACACAAAATTCTCCTTTGGTTTGATCCCGTCCAACTGCAAAAGGTCTTCTACAACTTGCTGTCCAATGCTTTCAAATATTCCGGCGACAACAGCGCGATTACGCTGAGGATAGAGAAAAAACAGCAGCAGGTCGTTATCAGCGTCATAGATTCGGGCATCGGCGTCGGAGAAGAAGATTTACCGAAAATATTCAACCGCTTCTATCAGGCGAAAACAAATTCGGCACAGTATTTTTCCGGAACGGGCATCGGATTAGCCCTCTCCAAAGGCATTGTAGACTTGCATCACGGCGAAATTACCGCCCGCAATAATCCCGATAAAGGCTGTACCTTTCAAATTATCCTTCCCACAGGAAGCGAACATTTTACCAAAGAAGAGAAAACAGCTAGTGATGGCACCAATTGGGAATTTTTCAAAGAACGCGACCTCCCGCAACAGGCTTTTTTTGAAGAAATAAAGCAGACACAGGCTTTGATGCCTGCTTCTGCCGCCGAATCGACCATCCTGATTGTAGAAGACAACGAGGATTTGCTGGATTTTCTGGACGAAATATTTTCTCCCATCTACAGGGTGGAAACGGCAAAAGACGGCTTTGAAGGACTGGAAAAAGTAAAGATGATTCAACCGGATATTGTGCTGAGCGACATCCTGATGCCTAAAATGTCCGGCGTGGAAATGTGTACAAAAATAAAATCCAACTTTGAAACCTCTCACATCCCCGTCATCCTTATTTCGGCAGATGCTTCGGAGGAACAGAATTTGGGCGGACTGATGGCGGGCGCCGATGATTATATCACCAAACCGTTCAACGTAAAGGCGCTGGTAAGCCGCTGCAACAACCTCATCCTTTCCCGCAAGCGCATGCAGGAGCGATATTCCAAACACGTAGACAACGCTGCGCCCCTGACGATCGCCACCAACAAGCACGATCAGGAATTATTGAATCAGGCTACCGGCATTGTTCTCAAATATATCGACAATCCTTCTTTCAATATCAATACGTTCACCAACGAAATGGCGCTCGGGAAAAGCAAGCTGTACCTCAAAATCAAAGGCATCACCGGTATGACGCCCAATGAGTTTATCCTGAATATCCGGCTGAAAAAGGCCGCTGCCCTGCTCCTGTCCGATGCCGACCTGAATATATCCGATATTACCTATCGCCTGGGATTCAGCACACCCCGTTATTTCAGCAAATGTTTCAAGGATTTATTCGGCATTTCGCCCCTAAACTACCGGAAAGCCAATGGAAATATAACGGACGAAACAGGTGGAGATGAAGGCGAGGAAGAGGGTTGAAAAAACCGACAATGATGGAAAGAATAAAAAAACCAGTTATTTATCAAGTATTTACACGCCTGTTTGGAAATGATCGGTCGATCAATAAGCCCAACGGCAGTCTGTCGGAAAACGGTGTGGGAAAATTCTCCGCTTTTTCGCCGAAAGCCTTAAAATCCATCCGACAGATGGGGATTACTCATGTCTGGTATACCGGTGTGATTGCTCATGCTTCCCGTACCGATTACAGCGCCGAAGGGATTCCCCGGAATCATCCGGCAATCGTGAAAGGCAATGCAGGCTCACCCTACGCTATTCGCGATTATTACGATGTGGATCCCGATTTAGCAGAAAACATCTCCGGGCGGATGGACGAATTTGTTGCCCTGATTTCCCGTACGCATCAGGCGGGAATGAAGGCGATCATCGACTTTGTACCCAACCATGTAGCCCGCGAATATCACTCCATTGCCCAGCCGCCTACGCAGACGGAATTGGGTGCGCAAGACAATCCGCATACCACATTCGACCCGCATAATAATTTCTATTACATACCGGGACAAGCATTGGAGCCATCTTTTGAAACATCTTTTGATGTAACTGTCGATGGAGCGCCCTACCGGGAATATCCGGCCAAAGTAACCGGAAATGACTGTTTCAGCGCCCATCCCGGCATCAACGACTGGTACGAAACCATCAAACTCAATTACGGTGTGGATTATCTGAATAATGGCGCGTCCTTTTTCGACCCCATTCCGGATACCTGGAAAAAGATGCTGGACATACTGCTTTTCTGGTCTTCCAAAGAGGTCGACGGTTTCCGCTGCGACATGGCCGAAATGACGCCCGTAGCTTTTTGGAACTGGGTAATCCCGCAAGTAAAAGCACAGTATCCAGAGGTCATTTTCATTGCAGAAGTTTACAATCCTGCCGAATACCGGAATTACCTGTTTCATGGGAAGTTTGATTATCTTTATGATAAAGTGGGACTGTATGATACGCTTCGGGCGGTCGTCTGTAAACAGCAGTCTGCCGGAGCGATTACTTCCTGCTGGCAGGCCTTGGAGGGTATTCAAGACCGGATGCTCAACTTCCTCGAAAATCACGACGAACAGCGTATTGCCTCCAGCTTTTTTGCCGGTGACGCACAACAGGCACGTCCGGCAATGATTGTCGCCGCAACGATGAACACCAATCCCATCATGATCTATTTCGGGCAGGAACTGGGCGAACGGGGCATGAACGCCGAAGGCTTCAGCGGCCTGGACGGACGAACAACTATTTTCGATTACTGGGGAATTGCAAGTATTCAACAATGGAGAAATGCCGGTCAATACACCACCCACCGGTTGACCGGAGAACAGCAGCAGTTGCGCGCTTTCTACTCTCGTCTGTTGACGCTGTGCAATGAGGAGAAAGCCATCTCGCAGGGCTTGTTTTATGACTTGATGTACGCAAATTATGATAATCCGGACTTCAATCCTCACCGGCAGTATGCTTATATTCGTCGCTCGGACAATGATTTCCTCTTGATTGTGGTAAATTTTGAAGAATATGATGTAAATATTTCCGTAAATATACCGCCACACGCTTATCAATATCTGAAAATAGAACCGGGAAAATACACTCAGGCTACAGATTTGCTTACCGAAAAAACGCCGGATGGTTTTTTATACTCCGGTACGCGCATACAACTATCAGTGAGCGCTCATTTCGGCAGGGTGGTGAAGATCTGGGGATAAGAGATTATCTCGAGAGACTTTCTACCTATGGTAGAAACCTTCAACAAATCCGGTTGGGACTTTCTACCCATGGTAGAAACCTTCAACAAGCCCGGTTGGGACTTTCTACCTATGGTAGAAACCTTCAACAAGTCCGGTTGAGACTTTCTACCTATGGTAGAAACCTTCAACAAGCCCGGTTGGGACTTTCTACCCATGGGCGAAACCTTCAACAAACCTGCTTGAGATATTGTCATAGATAAAATCACTCTTACCCCCGTTTCAGCGCTTCCATTTGCTCCAGAAAGTCCTTGCGGTAACTCCTGCCGACGGGAATATGTTTGCGACCGGTAATCACCTGCTCACAGTTGAAGGAGTTGATTTTGCTTACAGCAATGATAAACGATTTGTGTACGCGGACAAATTCCGTTTCCGGTAAAAGGTTCTGAATCGTTTTCATAGTCATGAGCGGCATGTAGGTTTTGTCGGGCGTTACTATCTTGATGTAATTGTCGAAAGCTTCGATATAGAGGATGGAATGAAGCGGCAGTTGGATGTTTCGGTAGTTGTACTTGAACGAAATGACTTTGCCGTCGGGAGCTTGTTCCCTGTTGTTCTTTTTCTGCGACGACAGGAAGCGTTCTTCCGCTTTGTTGCAGGCTTTCAGAAACCGTTCAAAGCTGAAAGGTTTAAGCAGGTAATCCACCACATCCAATTCAAAACCTTCAATGGCATATTCTTTGTGAGCGGTTGTGAAAATAATCAATGTATCGTTGTCCAAAACCTGTGCGATATTGATACCGGAAATGTCCGGCATACGAATGTCCAAAAAAATCAAATCGGGCTGCATGGAACGGATATACGAAATCCCTTCCAGAGGGTCGGTATATGCACCCAACAACTGAATGGAAGGTACCTGGCTGCAATAATGCGTCAGTAACTTCAGGGCCAAGGGTTCATCGTCAATTGCTATACATTTCATTTTCAGCACAGATTGATTTGAAGTTTTACATGAAAAGCCGAACTGTCGGCGTTGATTGCCAGTGAATGACGTCCGGGATAAGCCAGTTCCAGCCGTTTCCGGATATTCTCCAGTCCCACGCCGGCTGAAAGATTTTTGTCGTTTATTCCCGAAACAATCGAATTGTCGCAGGTAAATTTCAGCAAACCGTTTTCAATTTCCGCGCAAATGTGGATGAAACAGTTGATATGAGCGCTTATCCCGTACTTGAAAGCATTTTCCACAAACGGAACAAATATCAAAGGCATAATCGTTCCTTCGCGAAAGTCGCCCTTCAATTGAAATTGCAGTTCAAACTTTTCCGATGCCCGCATACTTTGGAGATGAATGTATTCTTTCAGCATTTTCACCTCTTTTTCCAACGGGATACGGCTGTGATTGCTTTCGGTGGTTACAAAGCGCAGGAAGTTGGAAAGCGACAGGATGGCTTCCGGCGCTTTGTCGTCTTTGCTCAAAGCCAGATAATAGATGCTGTTCAGGCTGTTGAAAAGGAAATGCGGATGAATCTGCGATTTCAGAAAAGACAGTTCGGCCTGCACCATTGAATTTTCAAGTTCCTGTAAACGCCGTTTTTCGGCATACCACTGGGAAATAACTTTCAATCCGGTACTTATGATAAATACGATTAAAAATTGACTGGATCGGGAATACAAACCAAGACGCCTGAGTACTGCGGGAAAGGCAATATCAGGAAAAACCTCGCTGCTGCCGGGCGGTGCGAAATCCGGACGGCGCGACGGCATCTCCGGTCTGAAAGGAAATTCGGACACAAAATGTATAAAATATTGTCGAACAAACCACGGAATAATAAAGCAAAAGAGTAGAAATGCTGTAATTGTAATCCCCAGAAAGCGTATTATTTTTTTCTTCGACAGAAGACGGGGCACAAAAACGGATGCATTGAGGTAGAAATAAACGACCAGCAACGAATACTCTATTACAGGAATCAAGGGAAAGAAAATATCGTTAGCCGATCGTTCCGTCCGGTTGATATGCGGAATGGTAAGAAAGATGAAAAGCGTCCACCCAACCGAGTGAGAAATGATAAGCAGCGCCTTTCGGCTTTTAGATGATACGGTACCCATAACTTATTGTTTAAGATGCTAAAATTATTTCTTCTTCAAAAACCCGACACTTTCTTTGAATATAACAGAGTTACTGATTTTCAGCACAAATATATACAAACCCGCCGAAATAACTATCTTCGTTCCAAGCAAATAATATGGATTTTCGATATTTCTTGTTATCAGCCACGCAACAGAGAAACAGGCAAGCGTTATTGCCAGGTAAATTGAAATATCTTTCAGGATATCCCTCAAACGCAATCCAATTAATCTTTTCACATGATATTGATATGCCAACAACCCGATGAAGTTAACAATCACATAAGCAAATATCATCGAAAATATACCCAAATGATACGTGCACAGCGCCGTTACAAGCTGCAATATTCCAGTAAAAAGCGTAATGTACATGTGTATATTCGATTTGCCGTGAGTAAACAGCAAATTAGTAAAAATAGTCCACAAATAACAGAAGGCTCCCCAAATACAGAATAGTTGCAAAAACGGCACACTGGGCAGCCATTTTTCTCCAATAGCAATCAAAATAAATTCTTTTCCAACAAAAGCCAGTCCCAAAAGCAATGGAAACGAAATAAAAGCTCCAAAGCGTATCAGCTTTCTTAATATCGCCACTTGTCGCTCTCTTTCTTCCTGTATTTGAACCAGTATAGGCTGCGAAACCGGATGCATCATGCCCCGAATCAATTGTTGTCCCATTCCCATCCACTTTTGTCCCTGAGAATAATAACCTAACTGTACCGCATCATAAAATTTACCTAATATGAAAGAAAAAAGGTGGGTATTCACCTGCGAAAAAATATCTGTAATAAAAAGCTTGATACTGAAAGAAAACATTGATTTTAAGGGAGTAAAATCGATATTAAAAGTGGGTCGATAGGGAGAAACAACGCATCTTAATGCTGTTCCCAGAAACATCAACATAACATATTGTATTACGAGCGCCCAATAAGCAAATCCATTGATGGCTAAAATGACTCCAATCGTGCTGGATACTAATGCTGAAGCGATATCTATTATAGCTTGCTGTTTTATCATTAGCTGCTTGATCATAACCGTATAAGGCACAAAGCTTATGCCCATAAAAAGGAAGTTGAGGAAAAGTATTCGTGATACGTTTATTAATTCCGGCCTTCTGAAGAAATGGGCAATCAGTGGCGCAGCAAAGAAAAGTACAATATACAAAAACAACCCTGTAAAAAGTGCAAACCAAAATACAGCATTGTAATCCTGATGAGTCGCCTCTTTCTTATTGATTAATGCAACAGAAAATCCACTATTGATAATCGCAGCAGCAAGTCCGCTAAAAATAGCCAGCATCCCCACTAGCCCGTAATCGTCCACAGCCAATACACGCGCCAGGTAAATACCGAATCCCAAGCTTATCAATTGTTGGACACCGCTACTGATCCCTCCCCAAAAGAGACCTTTTGCTGTCTTCTGTTTCAATGTTGAAGCCGTCACGCTTAGAAGGTGTTTTGAATTAACACATATATCAAACTCGAATAATTTCCATCCTTCCGGGCAATCCAATTGGAGCGGCATCCCTGTCGGAAACCGTTTAATAAAGCGCTCATTTTTCCACGACCTCTCAACCCTTCGCTTAACATGCTTACATAAAAGGCATCAAATTTCATCGGAATTGTCTGTTGTATCTCCATCCGATGCTTTTCGACCAATAACGCGACCGATTTCGGAGAAAAGTGAGATAAATGACGGGGAACGTCATACGCAGCCCAATATTCCTTGTAATATCCAGCGTCCGCAGCAGTCGGATTAGGAAGCGCCAGAATCAACCGGCCTCCCGGTTTGAGCAAATGTTTCAGTTGACGGAAGGTATTGTTAATGTCAAAAAGATGTTCAAAAACATGCCATAAAGTAATTACATCAAATATTTTACCGGTCTGTGCTAATGCGTCCAACGAATGAAAAACAGATTGAGATATACGCGTTTCTGCCGTAGTACGAGCCAAGTCATTCAATTCTACACCTTCCACTTTCCATCCATCCTGTTTGCAAGCAGACAGGAAATATCCCGTTCCACATCCAACATCCAGCAAATCGGCGCCGGGCGTCGAAAGCCGGTTGACAAGTTTCAACTTATCTTTCGTATTCTTTTTCCGTACAATGTGATACAGTTTATTGACAATGCCTCTGGTCGTTTCCGAATGGGAAACATAATCTGCTGTTTGATAATATTTCCCAATTTCATCGGGAGTTGGCTGCGGGAGAGTTGCTGCAAATAAACAGTTTCGACACACGCAGATGTCAAACATTTCGCCACTCACACTGTGATCTTTACACTGCAATAAAGATTCGTCAACAATATTTCCGCATACGGGACATTGAAATGCTTTCATCTGCAACCTGATTTGATTATTTCACTTCACTTCCTGCCAATACTTCGCTTAATGGTGTAATCACCACTAACTTTCCATCCACATTTTCGGCCGATAGAATCATTCCCTGCGATGCGATACCCTTCAGCATTCTTGGCTCCAGATTGGCTATAAAACAGACATTTTTTCCGATTAAATCTTCGGGTCGATAGTATTGTGCGATTCCCGAAACGATTGTCCGGCCTCCCATGCCATCGTCAATGCTGAATTGTAACAGTTTATCGGCTTTGGGGACTTTTTGACAGTCAAGCACTTTCCCTGTGCGAATGTCCAGTTTCAGGAAATCTTCAAAAGCAATATTTTCTTTTTGTGGATTCGCTTGATAATTGCTCAATTCATTGCTTTTCTTAGTCGCCAGTAACTTCTGCACCTGTGTTTCAATCGCATCATCTTCTATTTTTTCAAAAAGAAGTTCCGGTTGTGACAAGTGATGACCTTCCGGCAATAAATCCAAGCGACCTAATTGCTCCCATTTCAAACCCGTTTTATTGATAAGCTTTTTAATTTTTTCTGATGAAAAAGGTAAAAACGGCTCAAATACAATCGAAAGATTGGCGGTGATCTGCAAACTGAGATTCAATATTGTTGCCGTTCTTTTCATATCTGTTTTAGCCAGTTTCCACGGCTCGGTATCTGCCAGATACTTGTTCCCGATGCGAGCCAGGTTCATGGCTTCTTTCAATGCATCACGGAAGCGATAATTATCCAGATAGCCCTCCACGGCAAGTTTTGTTTCGGAAAATTCGGAAAAAGTCTGCCGGTCATAATCATCCAAGTCGCCACACGGAGGAACCGTACCTTCAAAATACTTCCAGGTCAAAACCATCGCCCGATTGATAAAATTCCCCAAAATTGCGACCAGTTCATTATTATTTCTCGCCTGAAAATCTTTCCAGGTAAAATCATTGTCTTTGGTTTCCGGGGCATTGGCGGTAAGTACATAACGCAACACATCCTGTTTTCCGGGAAAATCTTGCAAGTATTCATGCAACCATACAGCCCAGTTCCGTGAAGTGGAGATTTTATCTCCCTCCAGGTTCAGAAATTCATTGGCCGGCACATTATCCGGCAAAACATACGAACCATCTGCTTTCAACATGGCCGGAAAAACAATACAGTGAAAAACAATATTGTCTTTCCCGATGAAATGGACAATTTTCGAATCTTTATCCTTCCACCATTTTTCCCAATCATCGGGAGCATATTCTATCGTGTTGGAGATATAACCGATCGGTGCATCAAACCAGACATAAAGTACTTTTCCCTCCGCACCTTCCACGGGAACGGGAACTCCCCAGTCCAGGTCGCGGCTCACGGCACGGGGTTGTAAACCCATATCCAGCCAGGACTTGCATTGTCCGTATACATTGGCTTTCCATTCTTTATGGTCTTCCAGTATCCATTTTTTCAACCACGGTTCATGTTTATCCAATGGCAGATACCAATGTTTGGTTTCTTTCAGAATTGGAACACTTCCGCTGATAACCGATTTGGGATTGATTAAATCCAGCGGACTCAAAGAGGTGCCGCAAACTTCGCACTGGTCGCCATAAGCGCGTGTATTATGACAGTGGGGACATTCGCCGACAATATACCTGTCGGCTAAAAATTGGCTGGCCTCTTCATCGTAATATTGTTCGGACGTTTTCTCGATAAATTCGCCCTTTTCGTATAGTTTACGGAAAAAATCCGAAGCCGTTTGGCAATGGATGGCCGAAGTAGTTCTGGAATAAATATCAAAAGTAATTCCAAATGCTTCAAAAGATTCTTTGATGATATGGTGAAATTTATCTACCACATCCTGAGGCGTTATGCCCTCTGCTTTCGCTTTTAAAGCAATTGGCACTCCATGTTCGTCCGAGCCACCTACAAACAGCACTTCTTCTCCTTTTAAACGAAGGTAACGGGCATAAATATCGGCAGGAACATACACTCCGGCAAGATGTCCAATGTGAATCGGGCCATTGGCATACGGCAATGCCGATGTTATTAATGTTCTTTTGTAAAGCTTATTCATAACTTTTTGTTTATTTGTTAATCCGGGATGCAAAGGTATATGAAATATTCCAAATCACAGTTCAGACAATAAAAATCTCTCCAAATATTTTGTTTTTCATTTTTTTGCATTACTTTTGCGCCAAACTTTTTAAAAGTGAAAAACGAAAAGTGAAAAGTTCTTTATGATGGTTGTGGAAATGAGCAATAGTATTTTATATTTAT
>JAISFI010000149.1 GCA_031263685.1 Dysgonamonadaceae bacterium
CAAGGCATTGTATGCAATGCCTTCGCGCAGACACAAAGTAGAGACGTGGCATGCCGCGTCTCTACGGCAACCTTCCTGTAGTTTGCAAGCAGGTAACAATGCACAAAACCATGCCGCGCACAGTATAATTCGATGTAGCGTGGATGCTGCGCCAAGCAGGGGAAATTATCACTACAACAAAATCATCACAAATCACTACATTATTCACTGTAAAACAATCAATTTATGAAATTAAGAGGTTTCACATTCGCTTCAGCAAAAGGAAGAGGCCGTACGCTTACTTCCGGTTTGCAACTTTCATCTTCTGTAATCAAAAAGAAATATTTTTTCTTTTTCCTCCTCGCTTTTTCCTGGGGCGTGCATCTTCAGGCGCAACAACCCCTGAAAGCCGGATCCATGAATGTTTTTACCCCGGTAAAAACGGCAAAAACAATCGACATCTTGGGTAACAGTAATTTAAGCACCTGCGGCGCCAGCACCGGCATCGTAATCACAACTTTCCCCAAACACGGAAACGCCGTGAACAACGGAGCAGATATCAAGTATACTCCAAATTCCGATTTTGTCGGTCAGGACAGTTTGAAATACCGGCTTACGTGCGGCACACAGCAAAGCGAAGCAATCGTTCTGATCAATGTCGGCGATAAACCGGAAGTAGTGAATGACAATGCCTGCGCCGTGCCGCCTGTGCCTTTTGCCTGGGGAATAAAGCAATTAGCTATTTCCTCAGAAATCGTGTCAAGTTTTTCCTCGCCACGGGTTGGAGATGTGGATAATGATGGTAAGAGCGAGATTGTCATTATGTCTACTACCCCATCTTCCCCAGCTTATATGTATTCAGAACATTTGTACATTTACGGTTTCGATGAATCTCGAACACCTAATAATCCTTTGTATCTAAAATATGATATTCCCATTCCAAGAACGGGAGTGTCCGGAAATACATACGTCCTTGCCAATGTGGATGAAGATGGTTATTCGTCTATATTTCTGACGACAAGCAACACCTATATATCGGGCGACAATGCTCGCCAACTGATTAAATATAAATTTAACGGAAGTTCCTGGGAGGAGAAATGGAGAAGAACATTCAGTACTAATACTGATAATATAAACTGGTCATCCTGCCCTCCTTTAGTAGCTGATTTTATGGCTTCAGGCCATGTCCAGGTGGCGGTATATGATAAGGTTTGGAACGCAAAAGACGGAACATTGCTGGTTGATGGCGGTTTATTGGGAATCGCCGGAAACAATTTTGGCATCATGCCTCACAGTGGTGGTAGTCCTAATAATACGACTTATCCCAAGGTTGCTTCATGGGCAGTTGCAGATATTGATAATGACGGGCAGTTGGAAATTGTTGCCGGAAACTGTGTCTATAAAGTAAATATAGCGAATCCGGATGCATCGGATGTAAACAACACATATACCCGGATAACGGTTGCCGACGCCGCTATCAGCGATGGAGGAATCTCTATCGCCGATATAGATATGGATGGACAATTGGATGTAGTTATCGTTTTTAGAGATGGCAGTACGACTAAATCCGGTGCTATGGCCATTTATGATCCCCGTACCGGTAATTTAATGTCCGACATTATCAGAGAAATTCCGGTACAGGGAACGGCAACAGGTGCAGGAGGTCCTTCTATCCCCTTTATTGGAGATATAACAGGTGATGGAACGCCCAAAATTGTACATATAGGCGCCAATATAATGTATGCCTATCAATACGACCGGCAAAGCAAAAAGTTCGACCGACTGTGGACACATCCCATTGTCGACCCTTCCGGCGCTACGGTAATGTCGCTGTTCGATTTTAATCAGGACGGAATTTCGGAATTAATCTACCGTGATGAACAAAGATTGCGCATTATTAATGGAAGTGGAAAAAGTCATATCACAGGCGCCGATACCCTTTTGGTCTATGATTTAACCTTTTTTTCCCCAGTACTATCATCAACTGTTAATGAATATCCTATTGTTGTGGATATAGATGGCGATGGAAGCGCTGAAATTATTACCACAGGTCATCCTTCAACCACAGGTGGATACGGTTACCTCCGTATTTACGCATCAAATGATCCGGATGTTCTTTGGGCGCCTGCCCGTACGGTGTGGGATAGGTTTTACTATAATCCGCTGTATATCAATGGCGATTTAACAATTCCGCAACATCCCTTAAATCCCGCTACCTTCTTTGTAGACAAAAACGGCAACCGTCATCAGCCTTTCAATAACTTCCTGCAGCAGGCTACCCTGCTCAACGGAGAAGGCAAAATGCTCGCCTACGGCCCCAACCTGAAATTTGACGACGACGGTGTCATATACTCAAATTATAACGGCGCTACCGTAGATGTGAAATTCACAGTAGAGAATACAGGTGATGCTCCACTGAAAAACGAACTGTATGTCAGCACCTATATTTTAAAAAAAGGAACATACGAGATACTGCAAACCAACAACATACCGGGAGAGATTGGCAAAGGTGACAATAAATTGATCGAGTATCAAGTCTCCTCCCTTCCAACAGACGGCGGTACAATCATTCCGGCAGATATTCTTCAAATCCGCCTCAACGACAACGGCACAAGCGATTATCCCCAGGAGCAGTGTAATTATTCGGGAAACGTGACGCTTCCTGCTTTTTATGCGCCGGAATACAACCTGTGTCCCGGACCCAATACGATTTACTTTTATCCGCAGAACAACCCCGGTTTCAAATATTACTGGTATACCCATGCGCCCACCGTGGATGATACTGACGGCGTTGAAGGCGAATCTTTCACGTTTACAAAAAATCCGACCGATGTTAAAGAAGATTTTTATGTGCAGGTTTATGATCTGAATGATAATCTTGTTGGATCGCCTTTTTCGGTCAGAATATTTTTAGTTCCCGATACCCTGGTATGGACGGGAGCGGTTGATTCCGACTGGCACGATCCCCAAAACTGGGATTATCCAGACGGAGTGGATTATTCGGATTATTCGGGACAGTATATCAAATACAGAGTTCCCGGCGACTGTACGAATGTGCTCATCCCCGGTGGAATAACTACTACCTATCCGGATCTGCAAAGTGCATCTACGAACTATACAGAAACGGCAGCTTACACGGGCGCGTTATGCGATTTCCTCTATTTCGCCCCCGGCAGCGAACTCCTCCGAACAGATTTGCTCACCTACAACAAAGCGCTGATCGACCTGAAGGTGCAGTCCAATCGCTGGTACATGTTCTCCCCTCCCCTGCTTGACATGTACAGCGGCGACTTTTACCTGACCGACCCAGATCCGGCGAAAGACGAACAAACCGCTTATACCATGCTCTTCAACGCCGAAAATCCGGAAACCGGCCAACTGCCTACCGTCAGCGGCGAATGGACAGGAGCGTTCAATGTTCCGAATGTGCTCTTGGAACCCGGCAGCGGACTGGCGCTCTGGATCGACGACGGAGGAGGTTACGGAGATTATGCCGACATAACGTTCCGATTCCCCAAGAACGACGTGAATCATTATATATACAATCCCGATCGCTATCCGGGCGGAAATATTTCCGGTACATATCCGACATCCCGCCCCAAAAACGGTCATTTTGCCCACGAACGAAGCAGCAATGGGAATGTCACGCTGAAAGACATATTCGGTCGTAAAAATGGAGACATTCTCGTTGGCAACCCGTTCATGGCGCACCTGGATTTTAACAAGCTCTATGAGGACAATTACAATGTGCTTAGCGGAAACGGATACAAACTGGCTTCCGGTGTAGCTATAGCTAACGGCGAAATAAAAGATTTTTACAGTTACCAGAGAAATGGCGACAAATATGTGTCGACCAGTCCTGATCCTGAAGACAATACCTCCGGGTTTATTCCTCCCATGCAAGCCTTTGTTATCACTGTAAACAGTGGCGAAGTGACTGCTAATATCAGCAATCACACAAGGATTTCCACAGCGTTGAATGATGTTTTCCGTGCTGCAAATCAGGAAGCCGCTGGTTCGAACAGGTCGAGCAGCCTGCTGAACATCATCGCCACGCGCGGAGAAGATGCAAGCAAGGCGATTATCCTGCAAAACGAAACTTCCACCACAAGCTACGCACCTTCGGAAGACAGTTACAAACTCTTTATCTCCAAAATTATGGATTCCGATGAAGTGTTGAAGCACATTCAGGTCTATACCCGCTCCAGTGACGGTTATGCGCTGGATATTAACTCCATCGGGACGAGCGAACAGGATATTACCGTGCCGCTGGGCATCCGCACTTCGGAAAAAGGCGGAATTGTCCTGAACTTCTCCGGCATGGAAAATTTCGGGGAATCAACCGGCATCTACCTCTATGATGCACAGCATCCTAAAAGACTTATAGACTTAAAGACTCAACCGGAGTATGCCTTCGACAAGACAGAAGATACGCTATATCTGGAAAATCGCCTCTCATTGGTGATTGGTAAAGCCTTGCAGCCGCTTGGCATCGAAACGGCTTCCGAATCATCTGCCATTCGCGTCCTGAGCCTTTCGCCGCGCAAGCTTAAAATTGTTTCGGAGTCCGGGAACGCTTTGGGCAATGTTCGGATAACGGATGCTTGGGGAAGAATAGTGCTGGATGATTTGGCGGTATCTTCTTCGATTTATGAGTATCAGACGCCAGCGCCCGGAATTTACGTCGTGCGAATTGGTGCAGAGGTGAAGAAAGTGGTAAGCATCCGGTAAAATGTACATAAAATTTCTGGATTGCTTCAGGCTTCGCCTTCGCAATGACGATGCTTTCTGCACGTCATTGCGAGCCGCTGGCGGCGAAGCAATCCAGATTTATAGAGGAAATAAACAAATAAAAACAAACATCATGAAAAGAAATTATAAAGTTTTCAGTAAAATAGTGGTTGTGAATATAATAGTGATGCTGCATGTCCTGACGCCGGCGTATGCCGGCGTGGGGCTGTATGGGAAACAACCGACATCGACCTCATTCACACAGACAGGCGAGACGAAACAAGAACTGTTATCCTCCTCAT
>JAISFI010000151.1 GCA_031263685.1 Dysgonamonadaceae bacterium
AAGATATCCTCTCTCAGATAAATAGAATACAAGAATATTGTTTATTTATGCAAGAATATTGGTAAAAACGGCTTGATGCCGAAAAATTATGTGAAATTAAATTTTTCTCCCATTCACCCGTTTATCCGTTTTTTTTCCTTATTTTTGTCGCCCTGTTAAAATACTTTATCCCGATGCAGGATCTACTTTAAAGACCGATAATGAGTGATCAAAGATACAATCTACGCGGCGTTTCGGCCTCCAAAGAGGAGGTGCACAACGCAATTAAAAACATAGACAAAGGCATTTTCCCGCAAGCCTTTTGTAAAATCATCCCGGATATACTTGGAGGAGATGAGGCATATTGCAACATCATGCACGCCGATGGCGCCGGTACGAAATCCGCCCTCGCTTACCTCTATTGGAAGGAAACGGGCGATTTGTCCGTATGGAAAAATATCGCCCAGGATGCGCTGATTATGAATATCGACGATTTACTGTGCGTTGGAGCGATAGACAATATACTGGTTTCCTCTACCATCGGTCGCAATAAGCTGCTGATACCGGGCGAAGTCATCTCGGCCATCATCAACGGCACGGACGAATTGCTTGCCGAACTCCGCAAAATGGGCATCGGCGTATATCCCACCGGAGGAGAAACTGCCGATGTGGGCGATCTGGTACGCACCATCATCGTAGACAGTACCGTAACCTGTCGCATGAAACGCGCCGACGTCATCGACAACGCCAACATACAGGCCGGAGACGTTATCATCGGCCTCTCATCTTCCGGACAGGCATCTTACGAAAAATCATACAACGGCGGCATGGGCAGCAACGGATTGACATCTGCCCGGCATGATGTTTTCCACAAATATCTGGCAAAAAAATACCCCGAAAGCTTCGACGCCAATATTCCGGATGAACTGATTTACGCGGGACAGTTAAAGTTGACAGACCCCGTCGCCGGCCTGTACGTCAATGCCGGGCAACTGGTTTTATCTCCCACCCGCACATACGCGCCCGTCATCAAACAAATGATAGATCGCTACCGCCATCAAATACACGGCATGGTACACTGTTCGGGAGGAGCGCAAACCAAAGTGTTGCATTTCATCAAAAACCTGACCGTCATCAAAGACAACATGTTTCCCGTACCGCCGCTGTTCAACATCATCCGGGAACAATCCGGCACGGACTGGAAAGAAATGTACAAGGTCTTCAACATGGGACATCGCATGGAATTATACGTTCCCGGCGAAATCGCTCCGGAGTTGATCCGTATCTCACAATCTTTTCAGGTAGATGCCCGCGTGGTAGGACGGGTGGTAGCTTCCGATAAGGCGGCGCTGGAGATTCATTCGGAATGGGGAGATTTTATATACTAATACGTCGGAAGATTATCAATTAACATGTCGGAAACATCTCTTTTATCAAGATTAGACGCATTGGTTATCCGTTTCGAGGAAATCGGATTGCAGATTACAAACCCGGAAATTATTTCGGACATGAAACGTTATGTCAAATTGAACAAAGAATACCGTGAGCTGGAAAAAATTGTTCAAGCCCGTAACGAATACCGTAATATCCTCGACAACATCCACGAAGCCAAAAGCATCCTGGAAAACGAGTCAGACCCTGAACTCCGCGAAATTGCCCGGGAAGAAATGGAAAGCAACACCCTTCGTCAGCCTCAGTTGGAGGAAACCATCAAACTCCTGTTAATCCCCTCCGACCCGCAAGACAGTAAAAACGCCATTGTAGAAATACGCGGCGGTACCGGAGGCGATGAAGCCGCAATCTTTGCCGGCGACTTGTACCGGATGTACACCCGGTACTGCGAATCCAAAGGCTGGAAAATCAGCGTCAGCAGTTACACGGAAGGGACGGCCGGCGGATACAAGGAAATCATCTTTGAAGTCACCGGCGAAGGCGTATACGGCATCCTGAAATACGAATCCGGCGTGCACCGCGTACAGCGAATCCCGGCTACGGAAACGCAGGGACGGGTACATACTTCGGCCGCCACCGTCGCCATCCTGCCAGAAGCGGAAGAAGTGGACGTAGAAATCAATCCCGCCGACCTCGAATACCAAACCGCCCGTTCGAGCGGCGCCGGCGGTCAAAACGTCAACAAAGTGGAAACCAAGGTGCAACTCACACATAAGCCCTCCGGGATTATGGTACAATGCCAGGTGACGCGCTCCCAGATGGAAAATCGTGAAATGGCGTTGCAAATGCTCCGCAGCAGACTGTACGACATCGAACTGCAAAAGCATCTGTCGGAAATATCTTCCCGTCGGAAGACTATGGTTTCTACCGGCGACCGGTCGGCTAAAATCCGCACCTACAATTATCCGCAGGGGCGCATCACCGATCACCGAATTAATTATACCCTCTATAATCTGGCGTCTTTCCTGGAAGGAAACATCCAGGATATCATAGACCGGCTGACGATAGCCGAAAATACTGAAAGACTGAAAGAAAGCGAATTATAAGCTCAAAACAACATAAGTACAATGACTAAACAAGAATTATTCCACAACATCCTGAGAAAGCAAAGCTTCCTTTGCGTAGGTTTGGATTCCGATATAAAAAAAATCCCTGCACATTTACAGCAGGAAGCCGATCCCGTCCTGACTTTCAACAAAGCCATCATAGACGCTACCGCTCCCTACTGCGTGGCCTACAAGCCTAATCTGGCCTTTTACGAAAGTCTCGGCGCCAGCGGCCTGCTCACGCTGGAGAAGACTGTAAGCTACATCCGCGAAAAATATCCCGATCAGTTTATCATCGCCGATGCTAAACGTGGAGACATCGGGAATACCTCGGAAATGTACGCCCGTGCACTGTTCGACCGTTCGGATTTCGACTCCGTCACCGTCGCTCCCTACATGGGAGAAGACAGCGTCAAGCCGTTTTTAGTATATCCCGGCAAATGGGTGATCCTCCTGGCGCTGACGTCTAACAAAGGTTCTTCGGATTTTCAAATGACCGAAAATGCCGACGGAGAACGTCTCTTTGAAAAAGTCCTCCGGAAATCGCAACAATGGGCATCCGACGAACAAATGATGTACGTCGTTGGCGCTACACAGGGAAAAATATTTGCCGACATCCGCAAAATCGTTCCCGACCACTTTCTGTTAGTCCCCGGCGTTGGCGCACAGGGTGGCAGTCTGGAGGAAGTTGCCCGCTACGGACTGAATAAACAGTGCGGTTTGCTGGTTAACTCATCCCGCCAAATCATTTATGCCGATCAAACGGAAAACTTCGCCCAAGCTGCTGCTTCGGAAGCTATCCGAATGAAGCAGGAAATGGCAACTTATCTAAAATCCCTCTGATTTGCAGCATGAAAAATAAAGGCAAGATAGTCAACGATCCTGTTTTCGGATTTATCAACATCCCCGCCGGGTTCATTTACGACATCATCCAGCATCCTTTCCTGCAGCGTTTGAACAGGATTCGCCAGTTAGGTCTGACTTCCGTTGTCTATCCCGGCGCCCAGCATACCCGATTTCATCATTCCCTGGGAGCGATGCACCTGATGACCGAAGCCATCATGCAACTGCGCGCCAAAGGCAACACCATTACGCAGGAAGAAGAGGATGCCGTTTTAGCCTGCATCCTCCTGCATGACATCGGGCACGGCCCTTTCTCCCATGCCCTCGAGCATACCCTTATCCGGAACCTGAACCACGAAAAAATATCCCTGATGCTGATGGAAGAAATGAACGTCGCTTTCAACAGCCAACTGGATGTTGCCATACAGATTTTCAAAAACGAATATCCCAAGCATTTCCTTCACCAGTTAGTGAGCGGACAATTAGATATGGATCGGCTGGATTACCTCCGCCGGGACAGCTTTTTCACCGGCGTCAGCGAAGGAAACATCGGTTCGGCAAGGATCATTAAAATGCTGAATATACACGACGACCGGCTGGTTGTCGAATCCAAAGGCATCTACTCCATCGAAAATTTCCTGATGGCGCGGCGACTGATGTACTGGCAGGTATACCTGCACAAAACTTCGCTCGCTGCCGAAAAAATGCTCATCAATATCCTCCAGCGCGCCAAAGAACTGGCTGTCGGAGGAGATACGCTCTTTGCCTCTCCCGCTCTGCATTTTTTCCTGTACCGTAACGTATGCGGAGAAAATTTCGACAAAGAGGCGCTGGAACATTTCAGTCAATTGGACGATAACGATATTTGGTGTGCACTCAAAGTCTGGGCGTCACATCCGGATTTTGTGCTTTCCCGGTTAAGCGAAAGTTTGGTCAACCGGCAACTTTTCAAGATCGAAATATCCACCCAACCGGTGAAAAAAAACCGGATCACATCGTTAAAAAATATTTTTGCCGAAAAATTTAACATCAGCAAGCAAGAGGCAAGTTATTTCATTGCGTCCGACTGTATTTCGACCAATATGTACAATGAAGCCGACGATAGCATTGATATTATCTATAATACAGGGGAGATAAAAGACATCTCGGAGGCCTCCGATATGTTAAACATCTCGTTACTGTCAAAAAATATTAAAAAATATTACTGCTGCTTTTTGCGGTATTCAAAATAATTTCCGAAATTTGCCGGTCGTTGGTAGAGTATAATTTATTTTTATTATAATTGAATGGAATTTACTGCACAACAAATAGCTGACATCCTGAATGGGAAAGTACAAGGAAATCCGTGTGTTACAGTTAACAATTTTTCCAAGATAGAAGATGGGAAGCCGGGAACGTTGACATTTCTCGCCAGTCCCAAATATACCCAATATCTGTATGGTACAAAGGCGAGTATTGTATTGATAAACGAAGATTTCGTACTTGAAAAGGAAACAAGCGCTACGCTGATCAAAGTGCCGAATGCCTATGTGGCATTGGCCGTATTGTTGGAAGTGTACAACAAGTCTGTCAGGAAGAAGGGTATTGACTCTATGACTTATATCGCATCTTCTGCCCGCTTGGATCGCGACAGTATTTACGTCGGCGCATTTGCTTATATTGGCGAAAACACTCAAATAGGGGCAAATGCAGAAATCTATCCGCAAGTCTACATCGGAGATAATGTACAAATCGGGAAAGACACCACCATATATCCCGGTGTGCGGATTTATTCCGGCTGTAAAATAGGCGACCGGTGTATTTTACATGCCGGCGCAGTGATCGGTTCGGACGGTTTCGGCTTTGCTCCGGAAAGCGACGGCTATAAAAAGATCCCCCAAATAGGCAACGTTATCATAGAAAATGACGTGGAAATTGGTGCAAATACGACCATTGACCGTGCCGTGATGGATGCTACCATCATTAGAAACGGCGTCAAACTGGATAATTTGATACAAATTGCGCACAACGTAGAAATAGGAGAAAATACGGTCATGGCTGCCCTTTCCGGCGTTGCCGGTTCTGCAAAAATAGGGAAAAACTGCATGTTCGGCGGGCAAACAGGTGTGGTAGGTCATCTCAAAGTGGGAAACAGGGTAAGTGTTGGCGCTCAATCCGCACTCATCAGCAATGTTGAAGATGGAAAACACCTGCTGGGCAGTCCGGCGATCGACGTCAAAAGATTCTTCCGCTCCAGCCTTATTTTTGCCAAATTGCCCGACATGTATAAGCAGTTAGATAAACTGCAACAGGAATTAGAATTATTACAAAAACAACTCAATAATGACAATGACGAAACAACAAACGCTGAAAGATAGTTTTTCCCTGTCCGGAAAAGGCCTTCATACAGGTTTGAATATCACGGTCACTTTCAAACCGGCGCCGGAAAATCACGGGTATAAATTCGTCCGGACGGATTTGGAAGATCAGCCTATCATTGAAGCGCTGGCAGAAAACGTAGGCAGCACACAGCGAGGTACTGTTCTTTCTAAAAACGGGGTTAAGATCAGTACTGTAGAACATGCCTTAGCTGCGCTCTACGCCTACCGGATCGATAATTGCCTGATAGAAGTAAATGCCCCGGAAGTGCCGATACTCAACGGAAGCGCTATCTATTATGCCGAAGAAATTGAACGGGTCGGTATTGTGGAACAGGCTGCTCCGAGGGATTATTATATTGTTAAGCAAAAAATTGAAGTCAAAGACGAAGAAACGGGAGCTTCTATTGTGGTACTTCCCGATGATAAATTCTGCATCAATACGCTTATTTCTTTCGACTCGGTGATTCTGGACAGCCAATATGCTACATTGGAAGATCTTTCCGAATTTAAAATGGAAATCGCAGCCAGCCGTACATTTGTCTTTGTCCGTGAAATAGAGCCTTTGCTGGAAAACAACCTGATCAAAGGTGGCGACTTGGATAATGCAATCGTCATCTACGAAAGACAAATCAGCCAGGAACATTTCGACCAACTGGCCGATACCATGAAGGTGCCGAGAAAAGACGCTACCCAACTGGGATATATCATGAACAAGCCGCTGGTTTTCCCGAACGAACCGGCAAGACATAAACTCCTGGATGTGCTCGGCGACTTTGCGCTGATCGGTAAACCGATCAAAGGCAGAATCATCGCTACCCGTCCGGGACATAAGATCAACAACCAGGTAACTCGCCTGATTCGCAAAGATATTAAATTGAACGATGTGCAGGCGCCTGTCTACAATCCGAGGGTACCGCCTTTGATGGATATCAATCGTATCAAACAGTTACTGCCGCATCGCTATCCCTTCCTGATGGTCGAGAAAATCATCGAAATAGGAGGTTCCTATATTGTGGGAGTAAAGAATGTATCGGTCAATGAACCGTTTTTCCAGGGACATTTTCCCGAAGAGCCGGTCATGCCGGGTGTATTGCTGGTAGAAGCGATGGCGCAGGTAGGAGGACTGCTGGTGCTGAATCAGGTCGATGAGCCGAGCCGTTACTCTACCTACTTCATGAAGATCGACAATGTTAAATTTCGCCAGAAAGTCATTCCCGGAGATACAGTTATCTTCCGTCTGGGATTCATCAGCGATCTTCGCCGGGGAATTGCCAACATGAAAGGCTATGCTTTCGTGGGAGAAAAGGTGGTCTGTGAGGCTGAGTTTATGGCGCAAATAGTAAAGAATAAATAATGCAATATTTGGGTATATGATTCATCCGTCTGCTATAATAGATCCGGAAGCTGTTATCGGGAAAAATGTTACAATTGATGCTTTCGCTGTAATAGAAAAAAATGTCATCATTGGAGATCACACACATATTTACTCACATGCTGTCATTTTGAGTGGCGCACGCATCGGAGAAAACTGCCGGATATTTCCCGGCGCTGTCATTGCCGGAATCCCGCAGGATCTGAAATTCAACGGGGAAGAAACGGTTGTGGAAATTGGGAACAATACGACCGTCCGGGAATGTGTAACGGTGAATAGGGGTACCGCTTCCAAAGGTAGAACGATTGTCGGAGACAATTGCCTGTTAATGGCCTACAGCCATATCGCTCACGACTGTGTAATACACGACAATGTCATTATCGGCAACGCCAGCCAACTGGCCGGAGAGGTGGAAGTAGACGACTGGGCGATTATCAGCGGAGGTACGCTGGTACATCAGTTTACGCACATTGGCGCGCATGTCATGACGCAGGGCGGGTCGAAAATCGGGAAAGACATTCCTCCGTATGTAACCGTCGGTCGCGAGCCGATTTCTTATGCCGGAATCAATGTTATAGGCCTTAGACGCAGAAACTTCTCCAATGAACAGATTGCGCTTTGTCAGGAAATGTACCGAATTATTTACCAGTCCGGTCTGAATAATACGGTGGCTATCAAACAAATTGAGTCCGATTTCCCGGAATGTACGGAAAAAGAAACGGTAGTCAATTTTGTGAAAAATTCCCAACGGGGAATTATTCGTGGTAATTTAATGGATTAATTAAGTGTTTTATGATTTTTAAATTTTTATTATTATCGGACGAAACAGATCATTTTAGAAGAGAGATTACGATAGATTCGACAGCTACTTTTCTGGATTTGAATGATGCTATCTTGGATGCTGTGGGTTATACGAAAGATCAAATGACTTCTTTCTTTATTTGCGAAGATGATTGGAGTAAACTCACGGAAATCACGTTGATAGAGATGGATACCAGCTCGGAAGAAGACAATTATGTCATGAAAGATACGGTATTGGGCGATTTACTGGAAGATGAAAAGCAAAAATTGCTGTTTATTTTCGATTGCCTTACCGAACGCGCCTTTTTCATGGAATTACGGGAGATTATCCCCAACAAAAAATTGAGCAAGGCTCTTTGTTCCACTTCCATAGGAAATCCTCCCGAACAGTTGACGTCTTTTGAGGATTCGCTGGATTTGTCTTCTTCGGCCACCGCTTTCGACGAAGATTTGTACGGCGATGAGTTGTATGACATGGACGAACTGGATCCGGACGGTTTCGACGGGCTGGATGCACTGGAAAATATCGGAGGGTCAAACCCTTATGATGATTGATCGAGCAATCATCAATCGCCAAACACCAAAAAACTTATTCGTCTTACTGGGTCCTACCGGTGTCGGAAAAACAGCGTTAAGCCTGTACATTGCCGAACATTTCCGGTCTCCCATCATCTCCTGCGACTCCAGGCAGTTGTACAGAGATTTAACGATTGGCGTCGCCGCTCCTACCAAAGAACAGCAGGAACAGGTCAAGCATTATTTTGTAGGTATTTTAGCATTAACGGATCACTACAACGCCAGTCGCTTCGAGGAAGAGGTAATTTCCTTACTCTCTTCACTCTACCAACAACACGACACGGTAGTAATGACCGGCGGATCCATGATGTATATCGATGCCGTATGCAAGGGAATCGACGAATTACCGACCGTCGACGAAGATCTGCGTAAAGACTTGCAACACCTCTATGCAGCAGAAGGTCTGGAGCCAATAAAAGCACAACTGAAGATATTAGACCCCATCTTCTACCACCAGGTAGACATCCGGAATCACAAACGGGTAATACACGCTCTGGAGATTTGCCTGATGACCGGCAAACCTTATTCTTCTCTAAGGACAAACAGTATTAAACAGCGGCCTTTCAACATCATCAAAATCGGACTTACCCGTAGCCGGGACGAATTGTACGAGCGCATCAACCGCCGGGTAGATCTGATGATGGAAAACGGGTTACTCGAAGAAGCCCGCCGTGTATATCCCTATCGGCACCTCAACGCCTTAAATACCGTTGGATACAAAGAACTTTTCAATTATCTCGACGGCGCCTGGAGCTTAGCGTTTGCCGTCGAAAAAATCAAACAGAATACGCGCATCTACTCCCGGAAACAAATGACTTGGTTTAAACGGGATCCGGAGATTTTATGGTTACATCCAGAGGATAAGTTGTTGATGGATAAGTTGGAAGAACGGATAAGTTAATGCAACAACAATCCGCTTGCAACTTCCTCCGCTTTTGCTTTACCCTGTAGCGATTCAACCAGCTTCAAAGCAAACTCGAAAACAAAGCCCGGTCCTTTTCCGGTAATGATATTTCCGGACGATACAACGGGAGCGTTTTCAAAGATAGCGCCCGTCAGCAAAGGTTCTGTTCCGGGATAGCAGGTAGCGCTTTTACCTTTCAGCAAACCTAAACTGCCCAATACGCGGGGAGCTGCACAAATAGCAGCTATGCGTTTCCCTTGCTTGTCGTGCGAAACAAGCAATGCTCTCAAGCCCGGATGTGCTTGGAGATTATCTGATCCGGGCAATCCTCCCGGTAAAACCAGTAAATCGGCGGAAGAAAAATCCGTAACCTGCTCAAAAAGCTTCTCTGCAACAACAGGTAGGCCATGTGCACCTTGTACAACAAGGTCTCCGGTGATAGATACCATTGTCACACTCACTCCTCCACGAAGCAATATATCGGCGGTAGCCATCGCCTCTATCTCTTCAAAACCTGTTGCTAAAAAAACAAATGCGTTCATATCAATACGTTAATTAATAGTTATAGAAAATTATGCGTTTTTGTTTTTCGCATCCAATATCCAAACCAGAGGATGGAAATCAAGGTCATTGCACCACCTGTCCCATATCCGGCAGCAAGCGGCAATCCAAAGCCTTCCGGCGCCACTACAATATAGGTAGATACGACCATTGTCATGAATACAGCCGGCAATAGAGAGATCCAAAAACATTTCTTTTCCCGCACCAGATAAACAGTAATCACCCAAAGGGTAGATGCAGCCAACGTTTGATTTGACCATGCAAAATACCTCCATAAAACGTTAAAATCCATTTGCAGGATGATGAAGCCGGCGACGAACAACGGCAATGCTACCCAAATACGATTCAGGATGGGTCGTTGGGCGTACTTGATAAAGTCGGCTACGATCAGGCGAGCAGAACGGAAAGCAGTGTCTCCGGAGGTGATAGGAGCTGCTATTACACCAATAATAGCCAACAATCCGCCGATTTTTCCCAACCAGGAATGTGCAATCTTATCGACCACAATAGAAGCTTGGTTTCCATTATCTGCCAAAAACTGTTGTAATCCGCCCACATCCTCGAAAAAACTCATAGCCGCTGCCGCCCAAATCAAGGCAACAATACCTTCTGCAATCATCGCCCCATAAAAAATACGGCGACCTTGCCGTTCGTTTTTCATGCACCGTGCCACCAGCGGAGATTGCGTGGCATGAAATCCGGAAACGGCACCGCAAGCGATCGAAATAAACAACATGGGAAAAATCGGAAACTGCTGAGGATCCGGATGCATGTTATGCAAATTGGAAAGTGTAATTTCCGGTATCGGCGCATTGTTCCAAACAATCATCGCTCCGATTCCGATCGCCATAAAAAGCAATGCAAAACCAAATACGGGATATATCTTTCCGATCAGTTTGTCAATTGGCAACAAGGTAGCCAGTATGTAATACGCGAAGATAACCGTGCACCAAAACGTGTAATTCAAGTATTCTGGCGTCAGCTCTGCCAGCAAACCCGAAGGGCCGGCAATAAAAACAGCGCCCACCAGCACCATCAGTATCACGGTAAAGGCGCGCATGATTTGTTTAAAAACCGTTCCCATATATTGACCGCCCAATTCTGGAAGACTCATGCCCTGATTGCGGACGGACATCATTCCGGAAAGGTAATCATGCACCGCACCGCCGAAGATGCTTCCGAAAACAATCCACAAAAAAGCAACAGGGCCATAAACGGCTCCCAGCACGGCTCCAAAGATAGGCCCTAAACCGGCTATGTTGAGAAATTGTATCAGAAAAATTTTGCTCCATCCCATAGGGACGTAATCCACGCCATCCATATGGGTATATGCCGGCGTTTTTCGATGCTCGTCTACACCGAAAACCCGTTCTACAAAAGAGCCGTAAATAAAATAACCTCCAATAAGAAGTAAGATAGATAAAATGAATGTTAGCATGGCATATTGTTTTTTTGTGTCTATTTCAACCGGTAGCGGTATGTAATTTTTCCTGATTGATTATTCGTATCGGAAATGCTGTTGAACTGTGCTTTTTTTGCAGCATCCAACGCCAACCGGCGCATCTCCTCATTGTCTATGGTCGTGCCTTTTCCAATAACAGCATAAATCACAGCACCTTGCGGATTGACAGTAATATCTACAACAATTACCCCTTCTTCCTGCACGGCATAGCCGGGTCTGGGTAGTCCGTCTTTCCCTAAACTTCTGCCACTCAATGAAAAATCACCATAGCCTCCCACACCGGAGTAGGGTCCGGTACCGGCATTTCCCTGCAAACTTCCCTGGTTGCCAGTGCCTGATCCGGTTCCTTCACTGCTTCCCGGCGTTGAGCCTGCACCAAAAGCGCCGGCTACCTGATGTTGAATAGCTTGCCGTTGACGTTCTTCGGCAGCTTTCCGTTCAATTTCTTTTTTCTTTTCCGCAGCCAAAGCGAGTGTTTCTTCCGTGTCTTGGGTGATTGTTTTTTCCGGCGAGGGCGAAGATACAATCGACTGCTCTTTTACCGGTTGGACAGCCGGTTGCGGCTCCAGCGGAAGCGGTTTGTCGGAAGCAGCCGGTATTTCACCCGATGGCTCATTCAGGCCGGATGCCTCATCAACGGTGCCAAAATTCACGAGGATACCCCCGGCTTCGTCGATCGGACGAATAGTCCTCAGCACAGAAAGAAATAAAAATAATAACAGCACTGCCCCAAAAAGCAGGGAACCTGCATAACCGTATGTTTGTTCTTTTGTAATGTGCATTTTATTCTAAAAAAATAATATCTTTGCAGCATAATCAGGTTGCAAAAATAATAGATTTACACGAAAAAAACTATTGAATGTTGATAAAAGAATCGATAGATAAACAAATTCGCCATTTACGCATCGGAATTTTCGGCAATAAATATCAGAAACACCGTAACGAACAAATCAAAAGAGTATTCGATCGGCTTTCCGGACTGGGCGCTGAAATATGGATTGAAGAAGATTTTCATAACTATTTGAACACACAGTTGAATTATTATCCTTCTTTCAAAGGCCATATTCGCAATGAGCATTTTGATGTCGATATTGCGCTAAGTCTGGGCGGCGATGGAACTTTTTTACGTACAACAGCGCTGGTAGGAAAGAAGAAAATCCCTATACTGGGCATCAATGCCGGAAGTTTAGGTTTCTTGGCCGATATTTTTGATGAAGATATTGAAAATACCCTGGAAGAGGTTTTCCGCAAAGAATACAGCATCGAAGAACGTTCTTTACTGGAATTGAAATGTGATGACCCGTCTGTGCAGGAGGTATTTTCAGGATTCAATTACGCATTGAATGAAATAGCCATACTCCGGCGCACCATCTCGTCCATGATTACCATCCATACCTATTTAAACGATGACTACCTGACAAGTTATTGGGCAGATGGATTGATCATTGCCACACCTACTGGCTCCACAGCCTATTCAATGAGTGTGAATGGCCCGATTATTGTACCTTCCGCGCAAAGTCTGGTATTAAGTCCGGTAGCGCCACATTCGCTAACAGTCAGGCCGTTAGTCATTCCCGATAATTATAAAATATCCCTCAAGATTGACAGCCGTTCCCAGGATTTCAGGGTTGCCATAGATGGAAATTCTTATTGTCTTCCCACAGGAATAACCCTGTCTGTTCATAAGGCTGATTTTTCCATTCAGGTTATCAAAAGATATAAGCAGACTTTTTATGAAACTCTTCGGAAGAAGCTGATGTGGGGATCGGACAACCGAAATGTCTAAACTCAGGAATGTCTAAACTATTGCATACGTGAAATTATTCACTTTAATCCTCTGATTCTTTGATATTTTGAAGAAATAAAAAAAGAATCCCCTCTGTTTACAAAAACAAAGGGGACTCTAACGTGAGTGTTGTAGAAAGGTTTTGGTTAAAATCACTTGCTCTCTCTACGGGAAAAATTGAGTATATACCTACATACTGTAGTTTTGTTATCTGTAAAAAACTTTCAAAGATACGCAGTATTTTCAATATACTAAAGCTTTTGCTTTTATTTTTTTTTTACTGCTACCGGACATCTCCGATTTTCATGATGTAAAATTACTACTTTATTTCAGAAAAACAATGTCTATTTGGGATAAAAAGAAACAGGTATTTTGTCTAATTTTGCAAATGTGCCCGAAAGATTCACCTTTGTGTGTGAAATTTGAAAAAAATAATGTCAATATTCGGATTAAAAATTATCATTTAATCAAATGATAGTTCATACGGGGTAAATTCAAGGTTCAAAAGCCTCCTTGTAAAAACGATAATTTGAAGCAATCTGTATCCAGTAAATTGCTCCGGGTTTCGCATTCGCAGGAAAAATACACGTCAATCATCAGTATCTGCCTGTTTCTTCCTTTTAATGTTAAATTGGGGAAAATGATAGAAATTGTGGCATTTTTCCACTACAAATACAACTGTTAAATCATTACAAAATAGAAAGTTAGTATATTTTAACGATTTGGCTGTGGATTTTTTCCACAAAATATTTGCACAATAAACGTGCATACTCTACCTTTGCAGTGAGGTTAAAGTTTTCATAATTGCAAGGTTTAGGGTTATAAGAGTTTTTTTATGAGAAAATAGGAGCTAGGGATTGTTCCTATTTTTGTTGGGTTTAATTTCGTGTGGTTTCCGGTTTCCACTCCTTTATCTCACGAGGCTGTGTCAAAAGCCATACTTCGTCATTGCGAGCGAAGCGAAGCAATCCATAAGTCATTGTTAATAAACTGGATTGCTTCGGTCTTCGACCTCGCAATGACGAAGTATGGCTTTTGACACAGCCTCCTGTGAATAACGCAGGAATTCTTTTCAACAATACAACTTTCTTTTTATAAACGCTTCCAAAAAAACGACAGTCTCTTCAATCCCTAAAATCGAAGAATTGACACAGATGTCGTAAGAGGTTGACATGCCCCAGATTTTATTGCTGTAGTAGTTATAATAGCCGGCTCTTTTCTTATCGGTCTGCTCAATCCGTATTCTGGCTTCTTTTTCCGTTATATTATCGTTAGAAACAAGTCGTTGGATACGGTCTTTTTCATCGGCATAAACAAAAATGTGAATGCTCCGGGGATGTTCCCGCAAAATGTAATCGGCACATCGGCCTACAAAAATGCAAGATTCTTTTTCCGCCAATGTCTTAATCACATCACTTTGGATTTTAAATAAAGTTTCATTGCACAGATAATTGCTGGAGCTATCGCCCATATATCCGGAACGGAAACTGAAAAAACTGCCGAAAGAACTATAGGTATCCTTTTCGTCGGCTTTTTCAAAAAATTCTTTACCCAAACCGCTTGTTCTCGAAGCCATTTGAATCAGTTCCTTGTCGTAGCAGGGAATCTGGAATTTTTCGGATAAAAGTTTTCCGATCAACTTTCCGCCACTACCTAACTGTCGCCCGATGGTAATGATACGGGTTTCACCATTCAATTTATTTATATCCTGATACATCATGGTAGATTTTTTATGAATTAATATTTTTTCGTTGACGCCTTAATTCTCCATACAATAAAATTCCAGCCAGAAACACGGAAATGCAATCGGAAATGGATATACTCACCCAAACGCCAATGACCCCAAAATAATTGGGCAAAATAAGTAAAATGGGAATCAGGAAAAGCACTTGACGTGTCATTGACAGTATGATAGACAGTTGCGGTTTGCCGATACTCTGGAAAAAAGTAGAGCAAACCATCTGAAATCCAATCAGAGGATAAGCGGCAAACACCCAGCGAAGACCCGGAACTGCCAGTGCAATCAACGTTTCTTCTGTCGTAAATAAAGAAGAAACTGCGTGAGGAAACAGTTCTACAATAGCAAATCCGACAAGCATGATGAGGCTCGCATACCAGATAGATTTTTTCAGGACAAGCATGACCCGGTCATACAGCTTAGCGCCGTAATTGTATCCGGCAATCGGCTGCATTCCCTGATTTAAGCCCATCACAATCATCACGAACAGGAAAGCGACCCGATTCACGATGCCGTATGCGCCTACGGCCAAATCTCCGCCATTCCGAATAAGCTGGCGGTTGATGACGATCACAATCAGACAACCGGCGGCGTTCATCAAAAAAGGCGACATTCCAATGGATAAAGAATCTAATACAATTCTTTTTTTGAGTTTGTATATCCCCCGTTTCCAGTGAATAAAGTATTTTTTATCATTAAAGAGATGGATTTGCCAAATCAAAACGAGTATCTGTGCTATGATGGTCGCAAAAGCCGATCCGCGGATTCCCCATTTGAAGCCAAAAATGAACAATGGATTCAATACCAAATTGATAAGTACGGTATAAATCATAGACATCATCGCTTTCTGCGGCTTACCTGCCGAGCGAATCAGGGCATTCAAACCGAAATACATGTGCGTCACCACATTGCCCAATAAAATAATCACCATAAAATCATGGGCATACGGAAGTGTATCACTGCTGGCACCGAAAAAGTACAGGATAGGATCCAGAAACGGCAATGTAAAAACGGATACAACAATCCCCATAATCAGGTTCAAGACAAATACATTACCCAAAATATCATTGGCGGTACCATAATCTTTTTGTCCCATCCGGATGGATAAAAGCGTGGAAGCTCCTACGCCAACCAGCGACCCGAAAGCCGCTCCCAAATTCATCAGCGGGAAAGTAATGGCCAAGCCCGACAAGGCAAAAGGCCCTACGCCGTGTCCGATAAATATACTGTCGGTAATATTATATAAGGAAGACGCCGTCATGGCAATAATAGCCGGAATGGCATATTGCATCAGGAGTTTTCCGATTTTTTCCGTACCTAAGTTCAGTGGAATACTTTCATTTTTCATATTGATTCAATACTTGAAAAGGTCATATAAAGGGAGGTTTTTTTGTTTTCTTTGTTTTGTTCCATAATTACTGTTCCGGCACCGTGACCGTCAATGGATTTTTCAGATTTTCCGCATAAGCAGCCATGTATTGAAACCAGTCTTCGTCCGTTTCAAACCCCCACTGATTCCATCCGCCTCCGAAATAATAGGTGAAAGATGTTCCGGTTTGGTATGCGGACAATCCCAATATATGCACTGTATCTTGCCGGATGTCTTGTAAACCGGCAGGAAATATCATGCCCACATAATTTCTACCGGCAGGCACACCGGCGTCAGAAGTAGCATCTTCCGCATACGCGATATAAGCGGCTGCTTTATCGACACGGATATCGCCCGGCACATCATGCAGATAGATACCTCCGGCCAGTTGAATCGGCGCTATCTCTCCTTCGCAGGTTACTACGGCCTTATTCATCTGTGTGTAAGCATCCAATGTGATCGTGACAGTCTGTTTCAGCGAATTTTCTCCTACAGGAATCCTGTTGTACGTCAATTCAAAACAGGTGCGTAACGGGCCATTTTCCAGCACCTTGTATGTATCGTATTGATTGCCTACCCACAAGGTATCTCGAAAATAAGGAGCAATTCCTCCGGCGCCCAGGGTATGGCCAACTTTATAGCAGTCCAGTCCTTCTCCATGATCAACGTGATAGGACTGATGGTTTTCCAGATCCCCTTTGTAGAATTTATCAATAATCAGATTATCTGTTTTTTTCAGCCACATATCGACGCCATTACTTGGATATTCGTCTACCAACGCAGGGCCATACATTCGGAAGACGACCCGATCGTTTTCCCAGGCAAAATCATCTTTACGCTCCGGAATCTGTCGCCCGAAAGTGCGAGAAGGAAAAATTTTCTGATCTCCTTCCTTAATTGTATAAGCGGATTTTGAACCGGATTTTACAGTTGCCGGAAAAATGAGCAACTGAGGCGCTGAAGCCCCGTTGTACACCAGTTGATAGGGAAGCTGTTTCCCGGATTCATCCAATACGACTAAAGAAAAGTCTTGGGTTAATAACAACTTTTCTTTTACCGTGTTCCATGCTATTTCTACTATTTCGTCTTCTCGATCTACCGTCGACGAGTTTTCAACTTCCAGTTTCAATGTGCTATGTTTCGAGCAGGCTATCAGCGAGATAAGCGAAAACAATACGAACATTCTCCTTTTCATTTCTATTATCATTTAATTTAGGGGACAAATGTACACAATTATTGAAAGGCAAAAATAAATTTCACAATATTTAAACCGTGCGAAGTATAGTTCTTCACGCTTCGTTCTTAGAATTTCCCGTCCCGTCTGTGTGTAATTGGAAAATTTCACGTATATTTGCGCCATGTTAATCATCGCAGTTAAAGGTATCTTAATAGGAGTATTAGTTTCAGCTCCCATGGGGCCTATTGGCCTGTTGTGTATCCAACGGACGCTGAACAAAGGGAGATGGCACGGTTTTGTAACGGGCATGGGTGCTGTATTCTCCGATTTGATCTATGCTACTTTAACCGGATTAAGTATGGGATTTGTGGTCGATTTTATTGAAAAGAATCAGGCAGCCCTGCAAGTCATCGGCAGTTTACTGCTGCTGTTTTTTGGATACTACACCTTCCGAAGTAATCCGACCAAAAAGCTGAAGAAGCCGGATGAAGCTGTGCCGAATACTTATACCCAGGATGCGATTACCTCTTTTTTCCTGACACTCTCCAATCCATTTATCATTTTTCTTTTTCTCGGCCTTTACGCCCGTTTTGCGTTTATTTCACCGGAAGAAACTGCGTTTGCGCTGATATCCGGTTTAGTAGGTATTGCTGTCGGCGCCGCTTCCTGGTGGTTTCTGATTACTTTTTTTGTCGGAAAATTACGACGTACATTCAACATGCGGGGACTGTGGGTCTTGAACAGAATTGTGGGCGTTACCATCATGATTTTTGCTATGGCCGGATTCGTTTTTTCCGTGCTGGAGTATCGCGGATGATGCAGTGCTGAAAATTTTTGACCAATCATTTGTTTTTTACTTTTCTTTGCATTACTTTTGCGGCAAAATTTTCTAAAACTAAAAGTTAAAAACTAAGAACTAAAGGTTTTAGATCAAAGAAGGGTGTTATATGATAGTTGTGGAAACGAATAACGTATTTTTATATTTATTTAACGAAAATTATTTGGAGATTCCGAATAATTTCTTAACACACACACACA
>JAISFI010000186.1 GCA_031263685.1 Dysgonamonadaceae bacterium
TAGTGTATATAGACACACAACAGTGACGTATGTACATGTGCATGTGCCGCGACCATGCATGATGCTCTTGCGTAACATGAGTTAATAAGAAAAAATATCAGTCAATGAAACAATATGAAGAAGCGGAAATCGTTCTTATTAAATCGACGCAGTTGGTTCCCAGCCGTCTGTACCCGTAGTATCTGCTGACTAAATTGTATGTTGATATAGGCTGGGAAGAAAAAGCGGCGGAAACGGCAAAAATCGTTTTGACGAAAGAGTCTAAAGCACAGTCGCCGGCAGTGCGGGAAATGAGGGAAGAAGTGATGAAACTAAAAGTTAAAAACTAAGAACTAAAAGTTAGATGAGATGAAAATACGATGGATTACGGGGATAACACTTTTGCTGTTATTCTGTTCCTGCGGTGGGAACAAGGGAAAAGAGACGGAAGAAAAAGACGAAAAAGTATCGGAAATGAAAGACGACGCTCCTGTCGCCGTGAAAGTAAAACACCTGGAATACACCGATTTCAGTTACGAATTGATTTCCAACGGAACGATTGCCGCCATGCAAAAAGCCGACTTGAAATTCCAGTCGCAGGAAATCATCCAAAAGATTTACGTCAAAAACGGACAAACGGTAACGAAAGGACAAAAAATCGCCGAATTGGACAAATTCAAATTAGAAACCGCCTTAAAACAATCGGAAGAAGCTTTGGAACGCGCCCGCTTAGATTTGCAGGACGTCCTGATTGGACAGGGCTATGCTATTGTCGACACCGCGAATATTGCTCCCGAAATAATGAAAATCGCTAAAATCCGCAGCAACTACGAACAAAGCCAAACCAACTATGCAATAGCGCAATATAATCTGAACGCCGCAACCCTGTACGCCCCTTTCGCCGGAATTGTCGCCAACCTGACCGCCAAAGAGTTCAACCAGCCGGGCGGCGAAGCTTTTTGTACCATTATCGACAACCATTCCCCGGAAGTGGTCTTCAATATTCTGGAGAATGAATTGCCGCTTACCAAGTTGAACGACAAAGCGCTCGTCTCTCCCTTCTCCCAACCGGACTATACCGTAGAAGGACGAATCACCGAAATCAACCCGATGATTGACAAGAACGGCATGGTCAGGGTCAAAGCCCTGCTCAGCAACAAAGACAACAAATTCTACGAAGGCATGAATGTGAAAATTCGCGTACAACGCCTCCTGGGAAACCGCTTGGTGATTCCCAAATCGGCCTTAGTCCTCCGTACCAACCGCAAAGTGGTCTTCACCCTCAAAGACAGTCGCGCTCAGTGGGTCTATGTAGAAACGGCGCAGGAAAACTCCGATAGCTACGTAGTTACCGATGGCCTACAAATGGGCGACAGTATTATCTATGAGGGAAATTTGAATTTGGCTCATGAAAGCCCGGTCGAGAGAGAGGACTGAGAGAACTAAGTACGAATCTCCTTAATAAAATTACAAACAGCATGATAAAAAAAATACTGATTTTATTAACTGTAAGCATTGCATTCGTATCCTGTCAAGAAAAAAGAGATTTTCTTCTTACAGATTATTTTCCCGAAATACAAGTATGTAAGTTGCAAAAGATGAAAGAGTATCCCGTTGATTCAATTGGACATGCTGATTTCATCTTTTCTCATGGAGATTATCTGCTCTTATCGGAACCTAAACTGGATTATCTCATCTCATTGTACAATACAACCAGTAAAAACTTTACCCGGCTGCTGAAAAAAGGCGAAAGCCCCGATCAATTGTTAGATGTGCAACAAATCGGCCGCTATAAGAATGAAGATTCTCTATTGTTTGTCAAAAGCACATTTGGGAAAGACATTTTTACTTATACCTTGGGAGATGACTCACTGGTATTTCATAAAAAGATACAAATGGCTGGAGATAATGTTTCCCTCTTTTTTGATGGCGACAAGACAGTCGTTTCTCAGCATGGGGAAAAGCGTTTTGCTGTCCATGACGCACAGGAAGAATCTGCAGTTGAATTTGGAGACAGTATCGTTATGGGAGACTGCCCTCAGAAACTTGTTTCATACATTCTTACAGGGCTTTGCACAGGAAATAAAAATTTAAAAAGATTTGTTTGGGCGTCTATATATGGCGATATTTTTGAAATATATGATTATAAAAATCCGCTAAATGTCAAAACAGTAGCAAGTATCAGAGGAATTTTACCGATGATTACCGTTACTCAAAACCAACCGGTATTTTCTGTAGAATCTAAATTGGGCATTGTTTCCATAACGGCTACCAGTCAATATATTTATATGCTTTACAATGAGAATCATATAAAAGATTTTTTAACTCAAAGGGAAGACGCCTTGTTGTCCGATAAAATTCTTGTATATGACTGGGATGGAAATCCTCAAAAAATAATTCAAACAGATAAAAGACTCCGTTCTATTTCCTGTAATGAAAAACTTCATAAAATATATTGCTTAGGAGTCGATAATGAAGGAAATGCACAAATATTTTTTATAAGAATATGATTAAATATCTCATTCACCGCCCCACCTCCGTCATGATGGCATTTATTGCCTTGTTTATTTTGGGCATCGTCACTTACATGAACATTCCCGTGTCGTTGTTGCCCGACATAGCTATCCCTGAAGTCACCGTACAGGTTTCGGGGCAAAACGCTTCGGCGCGCGAGTTGGAAAACACCGTTGTCCGTCCCTTGCGGCAACAGTTGATGCAGGTTAGCAAGCTGCGCGACATCCGCAGCGAAACCCGCGACGGAAATGCCGTCATTTACCTGAGTTTCGAATACGGAGCCAATACCGACTTAGCTTTTATTGAGGTAAATGAAAAAATCGACGCCGCGATGAATTACCTGCCTCGTGAACAGGAACGTCCACGCGTCATCAAAGCCAGTGCCACCGACATACCGGTGTTCAATCTCGACTTAACGCTTCGCTCCGACAGCAGCTTTGAACATACCGATATTCCTGAATTCATTGAGTTGAGCGAATTTGCCGAATCGGTCATTCGCCGGCGCTTTGAACAACTTCCACAGGTGGCGATGATTGATATTTCGGGCTTAATGAAAAAACAGGTCATTATCACGCCCGACCGGCAGTTGTTGGCCGTCAGCGGGATTAGCCTGTCCGACATCGAATCGGCGCTCAACAGCAACAACGTCGAACCGGGCAGCATGACCGTCCGCGACGGCTATTACGAATATGTGATTCGCTTTTCGTCTATCCTGCGAACGGTGGAAGACGTGCAAAACATCTTTATCCGTAAAAACGACCGGATTTATCAGCTTAAAGATTTGGCAACCGTGAACCTTGCGCCGGAAAAGGAAAAAGGAATGGTCCTCTACAACGGCAAACGGGCGATTGTGCTCTCGGTCATCAAGCAATCGGAAGAAAACATCGCCAACATGCAAAAAGCGATGGACGAAGAAGTCGCCCGTTTCCGGAAAGATTTCCCCGAA
>JAISFI010000224.1 GCA_031263685.1 Dysgonamonadaceae bacterium
TTGGATCAACCGGTGATTCAAAAACCGACGGTACCGATTCTCAGTCCGGCCAATGCAATTGCCAAGGATTTATCCAAAGCCAAAAGCTTGGTCAATTCCATGAAAAAAGCGGTTTCGGATGTAAAAGCCGGTATTAAATCCATAAAAAAAGCGGTTCGCGACGTACGACAGTTCGCTGATGCAGCTAAGCAGGCCTATGCGTCTGCAAAAACGAAAGTAGAAGCGACAAAAAAAATCATCCAGCGCGTAAGGCAATTGCCTACTTCGCTGGATGGTGCGATGAGATATGCTGAAAATCTGGCCAAATTAGACTCATTGACAGATATAGATGCTTTGGGACTTAATGTAAATGCGATGTCCGACAGGGCGAATCAGGTGATGGCCCACGCTGCGCCGATCGCTGCTTTTGCCGGTTCAAAGGAAGGGGATAAGTAATGGATGCTATTAACTATACGACAAAATCCGGCGACCGGATAGATGCATTGGCCTACCGATTTTATGGGAGTCCTCAGGGGATACAGGTCATAGCTGATGCTAATCCCGATGTACCGGTTACGGCGGTGTATCCATTGGGAACGATTTTGATTATGCCTATTTTGGATGACGCCCAACTTACGAACAAAGACGATTTACCGCCATGGAAACGATAACGAAAAACATAGTAGAAATCAACATTGCCGGAAAGAATGTAACCGGCGACGTTAGCTCTTATCTGTCAAAAATAACCTATACGGATAAAGAGGAAGCCGAAAGCGATGATGTATCGTTAACGTTTGAAGACACGACGGCGGTTTGGCAATCGGCTTGGTATCCCAGCCAGGGCGACACTTTGCAGGTAAAACTAGGCACGTCGGAGCATTTACTGGATTGTGGCTTGTTTGAAATTGATGAAATGGAGTTTGAGGTGTCGCCCGATATCGTAACAGTGAAAGGGATTGCGACAGGCATTACCAAAGGCCTGCGCACTCGGAACAGCAAAGCATTTGAGAAGCAATCATTGCGCAAAATAGCGCAGTACTTCGCCTCCAAACATAAATTGAAATTGACCGGAAAAGCCGGAGTCTTGCAGAAAATAGAGATTGGTCGCAAGACGCAGGATAATCAGACGGATATTGCCTTTTTGTCGGATTTGGCAAAAGAGTACGGGATCGTTTTTTCCGTTCGCGGCGATCAGCTGGTTTTTATTGATCGGGATGAATTGCATAAACAGGAGAGTGTTTTAACCGTCGACCGCTCTCAAATGAGTAAGGCTCGTTTTCGAGATAAGACGTCTCAAACGTTTAATAGCGCCGCTGTTTCTAAAAGGAATGTAAAGAAAAACACTGTGACAAAATTGGAAACCAAAGCCGAAAAGGATGAAGAAAAGGATGAAGGAGTTGGAACGTGGGATGTTAGACATGCATTAAATAGACCATCATGGCAGTAAGATTTGGCATACAAAGCGTCGCCGGCGGGCAAGACATGTTGGTTGTTCATGGAAGTACGGAGAATGACAGTCAGGCGAAAGCGAAAACGAGCAGTGAGCTAAAAAAGAAGAATGACGAAAAAGTCACCGGTTCTTTTTCCGTTCCGGGCAATCCGAAGTTGGTTGCCGGCGTGAATATAGAGTTAACCGGTGTCGGCGCCTTTTCCGGCAAATGGCATGTAGTAAGCAGTACACACACGGTGGACGCGAGCGGAGGGTATGTAACGGAAGCAGAAGTACGAAAAATTACAGCAAAATGATACGATTTGGGTTAATATCGGAATTAGGGACGGGCGAAAATGCCGGTTATGTCCGGGTTCACTTCGATGATGTGGATATGGTTTCGGATTGGCTGGCCTTGCCCTCCATCGCGACAAAGACGGCCAAGCAATGGATTCCGATTGAAGTCAATTCGCAGGTAGGTTGTGTGATCGATGATGATACCCAGCAGGGCTTTGTTGCTTTGGTATTGTGGAGCGACACGGATACGCCGCCCGAATGGGCGGGGGAGAACACCATCGGGATGAAGTTTGCCGACGGCGCGGAGATGTATTACGATTCGGAAAGTCATACATTAACGCTCAATGCTCCGGATTCGGAACTGAATATCACCTGCAAATCGTTGAATGTGGAAGGCGAGGTAAATATCAAAGGAGACACCTCTGTGACCGGACAAATTACCGCCAGTGACGAAGTAACAGCCGGGGCGATGAAAATCAAATTGACCCAGCACAAGCATCCGACTCCGTCGGGGGTTTCGGGGCCTCCAACACCGTAAGAATTAGTAATGAACGATTAATAAATGGAGTATTATGGCAGTATCTATTAGCATATTGAAATCGGAGATAAAAGCGGCGTTTGATGCGGAAAAGAATCAAACGGACAATCAGCAGGCCTCTATTGACCGGATAGCGGATGCGATTGCTAATGCTGTTGCAACGCAAATTGTGCAGGGGATTAATACTACCATTGTTACGCCGGTTCTTGCATCGCCTGCGGGGGCCGTTTCGGGTACCATTACGCTAACGGCAAGTGCATCTTGAAAGCTAAAAAGGAAAATGCAATATGATAACGAACGATAAACGGAATTGGCAGGTGAGTATCACGGATCCTTTTACACGGGTGGAAGGGGTGGAAGATATTGCTCAATGTGTGTATGCCATTATCGCAACGGTGAAGGGGAGCGACCCTTTGCGGCCGGATTTTGGCAGCGATGTGTATTTGCATTTGGATAAACCCATGAACGAAGCTCAACCCATGTTGATATACGCCGCTATGGAAGCCGTGAAAAAATGGGAAAAGCGGATTGAAGTGAAAAAATGCCGGTTGGAAGCAAACGGATTAGATAAACGAAACCTTGTGATCGAAGCGGTGGAGGCGAATACGTCGGAATGGATTACAATAAAAACAAGTATTTGATATGGCAAGCGAGGTACCTCAATTTATAGAACGCGATCCGGATGTTATCATGTCGGAAAGCAAGGCCCAATTAGAGGCTTTCCTGGGGCGGGAGTTGCAACCGGCGCAAGTGGAACAATTGATGCTGCAATTCATTGTTTATCGGGAAATATTGTTGCTAAACCGGTTCAATGCCGGTATGTCGCAAATGTTGTATCAATTCAGCCAAGCTCCCATATTGGACTATATTGCCGGACTGGTGGCGGTGGAACGGTTGTCTGCAGCAAGCGCCGGATGTACGGTTTGTTTTACGCTGGTTCCCGGGCACGGGAATGTGTTGATACCGGAAGGTACCCGCGTAGCGACAAGCGATTCGGAGGTTATTTTTATGGTGGCGGACGATTATATTCTGTCGAAGGAAACAGAAAGCATAGATATCCCTGTTTTGGCCGAAATTCCAGGGAAATCAGGTAACGGCTACCTGCAGGGGGAAGTCAATAAAATACTGGATCCCTTGGCTTTTGTGTCGACTGTAACGAATACGGATGTAACCAGCGGAGGGTCGGATGAAGAGACGGACGAACAACTTCAGGAGCGGATTAGACTGGCGCCGTCGCAATACAGCTCAGCCGGTTCGCGGCAAAGTTATTTGTTCTACGCCAAAAGTGCGAATCCGGCGATAAAAGATGTTTCGGTATCGTCTCCCATCCCAGGAACGGTATTGATCGTTCCACTGGCGGATGAGAACGAAATATCGCAAAAAATATTTACGGATATCTATAACGCGTGTAATGCTGAAAATGTACGCCCATTGACGGATACCGTCATTGTGGCTGCTCCGGAGCAACGGGATTATGCGATTGAGGTCAATCTCGTGTTGTTTGACAACGCGGATGCGTCGGACGTTCGAGATGAAATCAGTGCCATATTGGATGTATATGCGCAGGAAAACAGAAAAAGGCTAGGGGTGGATATTGTCCGCTCTCATATCAATAAGATCTGCAGGCTGGATTCGGTGTACGATGTGGAAGTGGTTTCGCCGAGCGAAAATGTAGTCATCGGAGAGGGTGAATTTGCCTGTTGTACACAAATAACAGTTAACGTTACGGGGTTCAATCATGGATGAAAGGCATGTGATAGCAAGCAGTTTAGCGGATAACGAGTGGACGAAAGCTTTTTCGGAACTCGTGGCCGAACGGTGGGATAATTTCGATATGGCGCCGTTTATGGTTTATCTTGTGGATAGCTGTGATGCATCAGTATTGCCTTATTTGGCTGATCAGTTCGACGTTGCCGGATTGCAAGGCTTTGAAATTGCCGCTAATGAGGAGCAACAGCGGGCGTTGATTAAACGGTCGATTGCGCTGCATAAATTTATCGGTACGCCTTGGGCGATACGGGAAGCTTGCCGAACCGTCGGTTTTCCTGTTATTATACTGGATGAAGGGGTAAGTATCGGAGAAGCTTTTGACTACGATTGGGCACAGTTTCGGGTGATGGTCGAAGCCGACGTCGACCGGGCCGTTCCGAAGGCGATTTCAATGAAATTGCACTTGTTTATCGGGTTTTATAAAAACGAGCGGTCACACTTGGTTGATTTCGGGTTTTACCAATCGATGAAAGACGAGTATGTTTTTACCGCTCCGGTCGAAGAGAGGGATCCCTTAAACATTGATATTATCTCGAGCAGTGTATTTGAGAAAGATGAATATGTTTTTACCTCTCCGGTGGAAGAACGGGACAGGCTGCATATTGCATTGAAATCGAAGGTGTTGTTAATAGGTTACTATACGAAGGCAGAAACGGATGCTTTAACAGACACCAAAATAGGTGAAATGGATTTAATGTTGGTTGATCAAGAAATTTAGATAAGAAACATAATGGAAAAGAAAGTAAGTTTTGGCTGTAAAATAGCCCTTTTGATTGTAAGATTTTTTCGATGGTTGAAATTTAAAATTATAAATAGTAAGAAAATGGAAAAGAAAAAGAAGCTAAATCCGAAGGGTGGCGACACCCTTTCCCTTGCGGGAATTTTACATTTGCATCTGTACAACAAAAAGAACGAGTTGTTGTGGAAAACGAAGGAGGGTAATCTGATAGTCACATTAGGTTACCACACGGTTGCAAAGGCTTTGGCCGGCGTGCAAAATTCGCACATATCCCAAATAGCGATTGGCGCTAATGGCGCTCCCCCCGAGGAAAGCGATTTAAGAATCACGGACTCTTTGTTATTCGATGTAAAAAGAATTACTTATCCCAAGCCCGGGATTGTCCGATTTCACTTCGAAATCGGCTATGGAGAGGCGATTGGGGTAAGTATCCGTGAGTTTGGATTGATCACTGCCGGCAACAAGCTTTTTTCGAGGAAAGTGCGCGAGGTGATTGAGAAGACGGAAGATTTTAGAATCGCAGGGTACTGGGATATTGTTATTTGCGACAATATCAGCGAGTCCGAATATTTTCTTACTTTGGAAGGAGAAAACGATTTTGAGGTTTCGTTCGATGCCGGGGGCGGTTCGCAAGTTTTTAGCCTGAACTCATCTCATCCGTGGACGGCTTTGCCGGAAAATCAGGGTTTTGTAAGTGTGGATCCTGCATCCGGCCCTGCCGGTTCCGACCAATTGATTACAATTACAGTCGACGCTAATGCGGGAGACGGACGCTCGGAAATCGTTGCATTCGACAATGAAATTGGACAGTATGCGCAGGCGAACGTTCATCAGGCGGCAGCGGAAAAATATACCTTAACGATTGATCGGCAGAATGATTCGCAGCCGGATATGTCCGAACATTATGCAGGGGCAAGCATCACCGTTCCTGCGGCGCCGTATAAATCCGGGTTTGATTTTACCGGATACCGGTGGTCGGCGAACAATGCCCTTGTTCAACCGGGCGTACAACTTACGATGCCTTCGGTCAATGCAAGCCTGATTGCAGAGTATATTGTCACGCCTCCCCCGCAACCGGCCTATATTCATATCGACGGCGAAACCAATTTGACCGATTACGTCAATGCCGGAGGTGGCTCGCAAGTTTTTCAGTTGAATTCGTCCAGTCCGTGGGAGGTGGTTGATCCGTTTGCTTTTGGATCCCTGTCGTCCGAATCAGGAAATGCAGGAGACGGACAAAATATTACTGTAGTTATATCGGCCAACACAGGGAGCGCCCGTTCGGATACCGTTGTGTTTGCCAATGAAGAAGGCGAATATTGCCAGTTGAATATTGTACAAGCGGAAGTTGTGGCGCCGACGGTTTATTGGAACGTTGCAAAGAGTGGGACGTTTACGAGAAATAATTGCGGCGGAGGGTATAGCGGAACGGCAGTAACCTACACGGTTCCGGCTCACACGTATTCGTCTACCGTTTCGCAGGCGGACGCTAATGCACAAGCGCAGGCGGACGTTAATGCTAACGGGCAGGCGTACGCCAATCAAAATGGCAGTTGTACGTTGAATCCCCCCGACACCCATCCGCTGACCTATGATTTGAATGGTGGCACAATTGCCAACTATAACGGCGGTACGCCTCCGGGTAATTATGCTGAGCACACCTATATTGGGTTGCCCGTAACCGAACCCGTGAAAGAGGGGTATACCTTTGACGGCTGGGAGGATGACGCCCTCAATCAACGCTGGTATCCTGGCTATGAATATACGCCAGCTATGCCGGCCCAGCAGCTCTCATTTACTGCAGTTTGGTATCAGATTAAATATTGGAACGTCGAAAAGAGCGGTACGTTTACGAGAAATAATTGTGGTAATGGGTCTAGCGGTACGGATGTAACGTACACGGTTCCGGCTAGTACGTATTCTTCGACCGTTTCGCAGGCGGATGCCGATGCACAGGCGCAGGCGGACGTTAACGCGAATGGACAGGCCTATGCCAATCAAAACGGAAGCTGTATAGTGGACTATGTGGCTCCTTCGTTGGGTAATTTGGAAGTTCTCGGTTATGCTGGACATTATGCCGGCGAAGGGGTCAACCTCAGTGTTCAATGGGATGTGGAAAACGGGGAAAATATTTTAGCTTCGTTAGGCCCGGGTAATAAGTATTCGGTTACTCTTAGACCTCCCGGCGCCACTGAACTGGAAGAGTGTACCATCCTGTTTACCGATAATAATGGTTGTATACTAGCAGGGGTATATCTGATGGCAGGGCAATACCAAGTGGGCGTGAGAGCCTATGGCGCGCAAGGAGAGGACTTGAGTTTGACAAGTTCGTTTACCATATCGAACCCAACTCCTCCCGACACCTATCCATTGACCTATGATTTGAATGGTGGCACAATCGCTAACTACAATGGCGGCACGGCTCCGGGTTATTATGCAGCCGGATTCCAAATCGTTGCACCGACTACTGTTCCCGTGAAGGGCGGTTGGATTTTCGCAGGGTGGTACAGTAGCGTAACCAGTCAAATTCTTGGCCCTGGGGATGTGGACAACGCCGGAATGATGCAGGGTGGAGTTACTTTGACGGCTCAATGGGAGGCTGAGAAAGAAACCTATCCATTGACCTATGAGTTGGATGGCGGTACGATTGCCAACTACAATGGCGGCACGGCTCCGGGCAATTATGTGTCCGGATATCAAATTGTTGCACCGATGACTATCCCTGTGAAAAGTGATTGGACTTTTGCGGGGTGGTACAATGCCATAACCGGCCAAATCCTTGGCCCAGGGGATGTGGACAATGCCGGAATGATGCAGGGCGGAGTTACTTTGACGGCTCAGTGGGAGGTACAACCACCAGCAATTGATGATGGTAATCCGAATGAAGATGTGCCGAATGAGGATGAAGAGGCAGAGGAACCCGGGGATGGGGGCGATGAAGAAGCAGTATAACAAATAATAGAAGATAAAAGCGATTTATAACATTAATAACAAACAATTTAGAACTCAAAAAAAATGGCAAAAGTACTATCAGTAAACAGTCCGGTGAAAGTAATCACCAGCAACACCGTTCCCACCACCACGACCCTGAAAAAGGGCGAATTGGCCTATGGAACCATCGGCGGAAAAGTCCGCTATTTCGGCAACGCCACCGGCTCGGCAATCGTCGAACTCACCCCC
>JAISFI010000264.1 GCA_031263685.1 Dysgonamonadaceae bacterium
GCACCAGCGCCACTTTCGGCATGGGTTTAAACGTTTCCCGTATCAGTTCGTTGGTCCGGTCAAAATCGACGACATGCCGGTTGAACTGCCGGTGCGTTTTTATAAACTGGCGTGAATCGTACAGTTTCACATTCCTGATAACGTTCGACACGATGACCGACGAAAGCCTTTCGCCGTAACTCACAATCGTGTCGGAAGTTTTCGCCGAGAGGTCTTTTATCAAGAACACGCCGCGGTAGATATTCTCAAGCTCATCGAGCGTATCCAGTACCTTTTTCATCACCGGCGCCTGTTTCGATTTGGGAATGACGCCCTCGACAACAGCTTTGTGACGCGCAACGATCTCGGCAAATTCCTTTTTATAAGACTTGTTGCCCACCGACGCCAGCCGGGATGTAAACAGCAATTTATCGGTTATGCCTCCGAGGGCGGATACAACGACGATTACAGGCTCGTCGACAGCCTCTACTATTTTCTTAACGCTCAGGATACTATTCACAGAACCTACGGATGTTCCGCCGAATTTTAATACTTTCATTTTATCAATGTATTTTTAATAAATACTAAAAACGTCATGTTTCGAGGCGCAAAGATATGTATTTTTGACAAAAACTTGCGGTTTTTCAATTATAATTTTTAGTTCTGTAACGAATTGTACAGGTGTAGAGACGCGATGCATCGCGTCTCTACCGGCAGCTCGCTCGGAGAAAGCTCCAACCAATGTCATCAAATTAAGCCTTAAAGCCTTGAAGTCTTAAAGTCTTAAAGTCCTGCTCGACGACCTTCAACCCTTAAATTGACAACATTGGGCGGACACCTCGCAAAGAAAAAAACAGGTAATTGAAAAAAAAACCGGAAAATTTTTTTGTTTAGAAAAATAATTCATAGTTTTGCATCGTTTTTGTTTGAAAAAAGAAATAAATAAACAAGATGATGACAAAACAGAGTGAAGTAAGGTTTTATAGTAGTATCAGTCTCGGTTTCAATCTTCCGGCAGGAAGCTCGAAAGAGGCTGATAATCTATCTTTTACCCCCCCCCCCTCCCCCCCGAAAAATTTTGTAACTCGTCTGTAATATACCTTTCGCTTTCCGGTTCCGGTTCCGGCATTTCCGGTGAAGCAAACGTTTCGTCAATATTTTCATTCCTGCATTTTTATACTTCATTTTCCGGCGTCGGCAATTCATTTTCCGGCGTCAATCGCCCAATTGTTGAAGTCAACAGTCCAATTGTTGAAGTCAACAATTCAGTTTCTGACTTCAACATTTCAATTTCTGAAGTCAACAATTCAATTTCTGACTTCAACATTTCAATTGTTGACTTCAACAATTCAGTTTCTGAAGTCAACAATTCAATTTCTGACTTCAACATTTCGATTGTTGACTTCAACATTTCAGTTGTTGACTTCAACAATTCGGTTTCTGAAGCCAGTAATTCGCCTTCCGGCGTCGGAAATCTGTTCGTTGAAAACAGCGAATCACCTGTTGCAGACACATTTTTATCAACTGAGATATATAAATATTACACGAAAACTTTTAAATGATTAACTATGGTAAAGAAAGCAGACTGGTTGCCACGCAACCACAAAGAAATTTATGACAAGGCCAATAGAACAGTGGCTTATTTGACGAGTGCGGTATTTGCGCGAATCGGCATTGCCGGTGCAGCGCAGACCTGGTACCAAAATACATATATGGTAAAGTACACCAAGTTCAAGGCCGCTTATGAGAGCTGGCAGAATCCTGCCGAACGGACGCCGACTAAAACGACCATCCTGCAGGAAGCTGAAGAAGAATTTTTGCCCGTGTACCGTCAGCTCTACAACGGGTTTATGAGGGAAAACCCGCTCGTGACGAACGACGACTTGCAAAGCTGCGGCTTTCCGAAACGTCACTCCGGCGGCAAAACGCCCGTGAAGAAGCCGGGTACGCAAATTGAGATGGAAACCGACACTTCCAATCCGGCAGAGGTAACAATCCACTATCACGACGCCGGAAGCCACGGCATCGCCAAACCCGAAGGCGTACACGGCGGAGAATTTGTCTATGTCGTACGCGCAGCCGGTGAGCCGGCGCCAAAAGACTGGTCGGAACTCACGAACAGCGTTTTCGACACTCGCACACCCCTGACGCTCACCTTCACCGGCGAGCAGCGCGGCATGATCCTCTATTTCGCCTCCCGCTGGGAAAACACGCGCGGCGAAAAAGGCCCGTGGAACGACATTCAATGGGTGATCATTCCGTAAACTACTGCAGTCACTCGAATCCCGTCCGGCACGCACGCTCTACATCTTGCTGCCGGACGGGAGGAGAGGAGGTAAAAATGTGAAATAGTTCTTTGACATACTGGTTTACGCGCAAATACAAATTTGACAACTAAAGACATAGATGACGATACCCGCGCCATGTATTTTGATTTGAAAGCAATTTAGACAAAATTGTACCCGTAATAATTTAGCGTGTAAACCGATAGTAAAAAGGTTTGCACGCTTTTTTTATTGTCGTGAATCGGGGTAGAGACGCGATGCTTCGCGTCTCTGCAATCCCCCGGCAATAAGGCCGGCAGCGCTCTTTGATTTATTGATTTATATGCTGTTGCCACAGCTGCTCATCGCGCCACGCGGCGGGAAAACCCATCGCGCGGACATCCACGTTGGGATATTTCCGTAACAGTCCATCAAACTTTTGTCCGAAGGTATGCTTTGGATTAACCGTATTGAGAAAATAAACCATCATGGAAAGAATATAGTAAATGTGATTGTTCCGCACATTCCGGTCTGCGAGCCAGATATATTGTGTACGACGGGGAAAAAGCGGCTGAATTTGCAGCAATTTATTCCAAAGGCGGGCATGATGGGCGCACACGTTACGGATATATGCCAAACCGTGCAGCCACGAGATAAAAACCATATCCGCCAATCCGAATGTTTGTGATATTTCCCGTTTGGCAATATCCGATTTAAGGTTTTCATACAGCCTCGAAAGCATGCCGAACGAAACGATTTCCAGCGTAATAAACGAAGGCGGCATAGGATTGGAATATCGGGCCGTAAAAGCGCGGATAAAATCCTCGTCGCTTCGCTGCATTTCACTGTTGATTTTATCAAGTGCAGCGCGGTGTTTGACAGTATCTGTAAATAAAGTTTCATTGTCCATCCAGAACGAACCGTGAGCTATGGAGAGCGAATAAGCCATTTGTGTGCGCACGGCGACTTCGATTTTTTCCAGTTCACCGATAATCAGTTTACGCAATTCGCGGTCGAACTTGTACAGATTAAAAGCTGTCTCGAAAGAAGCCCCGGGTTTAAAAACCGGCGACTGCCTGTCTGCCAGCAAAGGATGCCAGTACCCGCTGAAACGGTAATAGCCGATATTTCTAAGCAGGTGCAGTGCCTTTTCCTCATCGGCAAACTTCATACCTCTCTGTTTGAGTTGCTCCAGTTGCTCCTGAAGCGGAAGGAACGGCTTGGTGTAAGATATTTTTGTCATATGGAAAGAAATAAAAAGCCCCTCCTGATTGCGCTGTTCTTATGGGAAGCGGGAGAGGCATGTTGGGCGCAAAGATACGGCAATATCCGAAACCGGCAAAATATTATTACAAAAAATCCGGTTAGCAGCATATAAATTACAAACAGTACAAAAACAGAAGTTTTTAGATTAAATTGATTTATAACAAAATGGAAATATCAATTGAAAAAGTCCTGCGACTGAAACGCACCGCGGGCAATCAATTTTCGGGCGGCGATAACGATTACC
>JAISFI010000275.1 GCA_031263685.1 Dysgonamonadaceae bacterium
GAATACTCAGTAATGATTGCAATAATTCCGCTGCTTGTGGGGCTACTTTTTTTGACATAATGTTTTTGCCCGCGAAGATAATAATTTTTCTCCGGCACCTCAAAAAAAGATTTAGCCATTACACATTTTTATTTTGCTATTTGAAAAAAAATAGCGTATTTTGCTGCGTTTTTGTTTGTTAATATATTTTTATATTTTAGACTTTAATGCTTAATATCGAATATTCAATATGATAAATGGAAAAAAAATCATCGTCGTGATGCCTGCCTACAATGCAGCAGTGACATTGGAACAGACCTATCGGGAAATTCCATTTGATATTATCGACGAAGTTATTTTAACCGACGATTGCAGCGGAGATAACACGATTGAAAAGGCTAAGGAGCTGGGAATAAATGAGATATTAATCCATGCTACGAACAAAGGTTATGGCGGTAATCAAAAAACGTGCTATAACAAGGCCTTGGCGCTTGAAGCGGATATTATCATTATGTTACATCCCGATTACCAGTATACTCCGAAATTAATCCATGCCATTTCATACATGATTGCCAATGGGGTATATCCGGTTGTATTGGCCTCAAGGATATTAGGAACGGGCGCCATCAAGGGAGGAATGCCGGTCATTAAATATGTTGCAAATAGAATACTGACCTGTATTCAAAATATTTTACTGCACCGGAAATTGTCGGAATATCATTCCGGCTACCGGGCTTTTTCTGCCGATGTGCTGAAGTCTATCGACTACAATATTAATTCCGATGATTTCATTTTTGACAATGAGATGCTGGCGCAAATTTTTTATGCCGGTTATGAAATTGGAGAAGTTTCCTGTCCTACGAAATATTTCAAAGACGCTTCTTCCATTAATTTGAGAAGGAGTGTCATCTATGGTTTGGGGGTATTGAAAGTTTCTCTCGTGTACCGTTTCTGCAAATGGCGTTTAATGAAGTCGAAATTATTCTTACAAAAATAAATCCTGTGCGATGAAAACAAATAAATATATATTTCCACTGTTCTTTCTGATTGTTTTTGCGATTATCTACACTTATACTTTCGACAGTAAGCTGGATCTGAATGGAGATAATGCCAGCTATCTTCGTTTAGCCCGCAATCTCTCCCAGGGAGCAGGATATGTTGAAAAAATGCAAGATCAAATTACTCCGGCCAGTCATTTTCCGCCGGGATATCCGTTTTTTCTTTCTCTCTTTATGCGGATGGGAATCAATCAGTTGATTTTTTTCAAAGTCTTGAATGGCATATTACTGGCTGCAAGTCTTTTGATCGTATACTATATCGTTGCACAATCGATAAAAAACAGGCTGCTGGCTTTCTGTTCCATCCTGCTGGCTGCGTTTTCTCCTCATTTATTACATTTTTCCGGTATGGTCATGTCGGAAATGTTGTTTCTGCTTCTAACGGTATTGTTTTTTTTATCGCTGTTCAAATGTGCGCAGGATAAAACAGCGCCATTCTTTCGATCGCCCTGGTTTTATCTTGCAATTTTATCTATTGCAGCCTCCTACCATATACGCATGGCAGGAATAGCCGGTATATTTGCCGTGCTGGTATTTTTCCTGTTCAGAAAAGAGTGGAAACCGGCATTGTCCGTTATTTCAGGTATTATTATATTGCTGATTCCCTGGTCTGTCCGCAATGCGTCATACGGCATTAAATCCCGCTATTTGGGGACAATTATGACTGTCAATCCGTGGCGACCGGAAGAAGGGAGCATCTCTTCTGTTGGAGAATTGGTGCAAAAAATGATCCAAAACTTTGATGAAACCGTTATTAAAGGATTCAAAGAAATTTTATTTCCCTTTGTTACAATCGACTATGGAAAACCATCCGGCATTTCTGCCATTATCGTTGGCTTCCTGATTCTGTTCGTGATATTTTACGGCGCCTGGAACATCAAGGAAATAAAATGGGCTTTGATCGCATTTATTGCCGGACAAATCGGTTTGTTTATGTTATGGCATGGGAATAACGGTAGCCGGTATGTTGTTCCGTTGGCGCCTTTTTTATTCTGCTGTTTTTACGTTGGCGCTTTTTTCTTACTGTCAAAGTTGTTAGTCAAATGGGTTGCGAAAAAGGAAAGCAAGTTTATCCGCCATTTATCCTGTATTTTCTTTGTGATTCCCCTGTTCATGTTGCCGGCCGTTAAAATGCAGGCGAAACTCTCCAAACAGCCGTATCCTCCCGCCTACAATAATTATTTTGACATTGCAAAGGAAATGAACAAACAACTCGTTGGCAATAACATCGTATGCTGCTGCCGGAAACCGGAGCTTTTCACTTATTATGCTCCGAAAATATATGCCATAAACTACATTTACAGTACTGATCCCAAAGAAGTAATCCGAGATTTAATTGATAAGCAAGTAGATTATGTCATTTTAGAACAGTTAGGTTATTCCTCAACAGTTAGATACCTTTATCCTGCCATACAGCAATATACTTCGTTATTTTATACGGTATGGCATTTGAGCAATCCGGATACCTACCTGTTAAAGTTTGACAGGGAAAAAGCACTGGAATTGATTAGCGGTACATGAATTAAATGCATGCATTGCGTAATTGTTCCAATGCTTTGGCTACGATTGCTTGAGGGCATCCTATGTTCATGCGCATGAATCCTTCTCCTCCGGGGCCAAAAGTGCTGCCATCATTCAGTGCCAGTCTGGCTTTGTCGATAAACAGTGCGACTAAGTCTTTTTGTGATAATCCTAATTTCCGGCAATCCAGCCAAATCAGAAAAGAGGCTTGTGGGATCACCGCTTTGACAAGCGGGAGATGTTGTTGCAAATAGGTTTGAACAAAAAGAATATTTTGTTCTACATAGGCCAACATTTGCTGTAACCATGCTGCTCCTTGCCGGTAGGCCGCTACGGTAGTGATGCCTGCAAAAATGTGCATTTGATCCAGTTCGGTTGCTTTCAGGTAATGAAAAAAGTCTTTTCGCAGGGCAGGATTGGGAATGATACAAAAAGAACTGACAATTCCCGCCATATTAAAGGTTTTACTGGGAGCCATCAGCGTGATACTGTTTGCCTGTGCGGAATCGGAAACCGTTGCGAATGGAATATGCTTGTGACCAAACAGTGACAAATCAGCATGAATTTCGTCCGAAATGACTAAAATGTTGTTTTCCACACAAATCTCTGCCAATTCCTGCAAGGTTTCTTTCTCCCAGGTAATTCCGACAGGATTGTGTGGATTGCACAAAATTAACATCTTGCAATTGGAGTCTATAACTGTGCGCAAGTGCTGTAAATCCATGCAATAAGTTCCATCAACCTCTTGTAGCGGATTATTAACGATTGTCCTGCCCAACTGTTCGGGAACGGAACGGAACGGATAATACACGGGAGGCTGAATAATGATTTTATCTCCCGGTTGGGTGAAATGGGAAACACAAAGAGCAATACCTTTCACCACACCCGGAAGAAACTGTAACCATTCCGGTTGGATTTCCCACCGATGCTGCTGTTGCAGCCATTGAGCGATACTTGCATAATATGCGTCAGGACATTTTGTATAACCCAGTATTCCGTGGTCGCACACCTCGTGAATGGCATCCAGAATAAAATCCGGTGTACGGAAATCCATGTCAGCCACCCACATCGGCAATAAATCCGAACGGCCGAAACGTTCCGGCAATACATCTGTTTTTATTGACCCGGAGCCTCTCCGGTCAATGATTTCTTCAAAATTGTATAATTTCATGCGGCAAAGATAGAAAAAATAAACCTTTTAGCTGTAAGCTTTTCAACTGTAAAAATTCCAGCATATCACTATCAACAGATAGCCTAACTGATACCATCCCGAAAGTTGCAGATAACATCTTTGTTCCGTTCTTTCATCCTGTTGCCACCATCTTGCCAGCGAAACACGCAGCAAGGTACCTGCCGGAATGTTATTTATCGGCTGTTGATATCCGACGTATGGAATTTTTTGATATTGCGCGGGGTAGGTATACCTTAATTTGCCGTAATAATCCTGGCGAAACAAATTTCTGTCTGAAATCCAAAAACCAACACTGTGAGTCGGTATGGCTTCTTCATTAATGTATCCGCTTCCGCTGTTTGTCCATTTGATTTGTGCATCAAACAGAACATTCGGATGTCCTTCCCATATTTGAACGCCAAGCTGCTGAATGTGCCTGCCGACGCTTGTTTCCGTACTCAATTTTCCGACAAATTGTTTCGTTTGAACCAGCACATCTTCTACATGTGGAGGCATTTTATAGGGCCGATCGGTATAATCGATTTCCCATATTTGACTTATATCCAGATCGGTATCTCCGGGTTGATTCTCACCCCACGAAGTGAGAAGGCGCACATAATTACCGTCCGACGCAATACCGCCGACACAACATTTACCGCCATTCATGCGGGTTTTAGACAAAATAAGGACTTCCATATTATTTTTACATATACACTTTTCTTGAAGTTGAATATAACGACTTGCCAAACAAATCTGTTTCCGGAAAACCGTTATTAAGTTCATTCATCACCGTTATCTGATCTTTGAGATTTCCTTTTTCATCAATGTGCGTGAGCATAATATTTTCTTTTTTGAGCAGTTGTCCGATCAGTTTACTTCTGTGACACTCGGAAGGCTTGCTCTCGCTACACATTAATACAATACTTATGCCTTTATCGTGGGCTGTTTTTAGTCTGCGGATACCTTGAAGAAAAAAATCTTTCGTTTTCAGGATTCCATAATCGACTTTTCCTTCAATGTTGTAACAGGAAGGATCACGCGGGATTCCTCCTATTAGATCGCCCATGAAAACATACGTTACACCCTGACTTTCCAGCAAAATTTTTAATTCATGCTGATTGAACTGTGGTGCAAACTTGGAATACGGTTTTGTACGAATGTCGACAAGATACTTGATACTAAATTTTTTTAGTAAAAAGATGAAATTTTCAGGGTCTCTATTTCCGTATCCTATCGTATACATGGGTGTATTCTTCAAGCCGCAAATGTACAGGAAATAATTGATATTAATGGCTCGGTGGATGAAAATATTCGTCACGACTGCAAGATTTCAGGAAATTTTTATCCGTCTGCGTGTAATTGGAAAATTTCATGTACTTTTGTGTTGTCGTTTTTTTAATATGCGATAAAATATTATTGATAAAATGAATATTGTTCCTTTCTGGCTACATAATGCCCGCCCGAAAGCATTGCCGCAAAGTTTACTGCCGGCAGTGCTGGCTCTTTGCTTAGCGTCTCAGGCAGCAGATTTTTCTTTTTTTCTGGGAATAATCGCCGTTATCGGCGTAGTGGCCGGTCATTTGTGCATGAATTTGTTTGACGATTATTTCGATTATAAAGTGAAAGGAGCCGAATTTCGCGACGTCTTAGCGAAGAAAGGCTTCCGGTCGCGCATCGCCAAATGCGCCTACATCACTTCGGGCAAGGCCACTCTGAAGCAATTGCTCATGGCCTGTCTGGTTTTCGGCGCTATTACGTTAGGGTTGGGTGGAATCATTTTCCTTTTCCGGGG
>JAISFI010000281.1 GCA_031263685.1 Dysgonamonadaceae bacterium
GCCGGCGATACGATTACCGTCACCAGCGAAAGCCGGCTGGCGTTGAACATGGCGCAAGGCGGCGGTTTCGTTATCCGCCTGACGGAAGTGGAAGAAACCGGAGAAACCGACATAAAGGATTTACCGGTAAAATCCGCTTCTTCCCTGTATGTCGATAAAGCATCCGCTACGCTTCATATCTATGCGGACAAAGCGATACAAACTGTTGACATTTATAATATTAATGGGCAAAAGATGTTGAACATGCCGACGGGAAATAAGGAAATGCAGCAAGCAATCCATTTGCAAAGTTGGCCAAAGGGAGTATATATCACGAAAATCCAAACGGAAACGGGATTAGACACCTTGAAATTTACGTATTGATATGAACACTTGTTATTATTCAACCCCTGTCATCCCGCTTGGCGCCCATACATCGTGGGCGCAGGCTTCTATACATCATATAAGCAGGCTTCTATGCATCATATAAGCAGGCTTCTATACACCGTATAAGCAGGCTTCTATACATCGTATAAGCAGGCGCGAGTTGTAACAAGCGGAGGCATACATCTAAGTTAGAAATCCAAACCGTTTTAATCATTGAAGCGGTCAAGTTTATATATTAATTTAAATTATTTTATTTATCATGAAGAAGAATTACTTTTACAAAGCAGCATTAGTAGCTCTTGTTGCTTGTTGGGGTTTAACGAGCGTTTTTGCTCAAGTAAAAATACCCAATTTTACGGAGATGACCGATCTTGTTGTCGGAGATGATGGGGAAACACGGGAACCGTTTACTTTTTCGTATGAAGCTGCCGCTGCATGGGGCGATTACAACAACGACGGTTATCTGGACTTGGTGACAATTGGAGCCGGACATAACAATGTGCTGACTACGATACTTTACAAAAATCATGGAGGTCAGTATTTTACGAAAGAAGAACATCCGTTCCCTACACTTACAGGAGCTGCTGCCGTTTGGCTGGATTACAACAATGACGGTAATTTGGATTTGTTTATTGCCGGACAGAACGACGATGGTAAATACTCAGGATTATTCAAAAACAAAGGAGCGGCAGAAGGCTTTGATTTTGCGGAAGATTTCATTGGTGAATTTGCTTACTTGAATCATGAAGGTGGAAACAGAGCCAACCGTTTTGTTGCCGCCGGAGATTATAACAACGATGGATATGTCGATTTGTATATGCAAGGATGGGATAATGAAGCTCCAAAAGGAAGAGCTGCCTATCTGTACCGGAACCTTTGGGGAACAGGTTGGCAAAAAATAGATCTTCCTGTAAACGGAGACCAACCGTTGCTTCAATGGAATTCGGGCGCTGCACAATGGGGCGACTATGATAATGATGGATTTTTAGACCTTATCTGTTCCGGTTATGGTTTAAATTCAGATGAATATATCGAAGTGTATGGTAGTGGATTCGACTACGAACAGAATGCTGGCGCATATTACAAGAACAATGGCGATGGAACATTTGCGATACCTAAATATTTTGCTGCAGGAGAAACTAACATGGAATGGATAGATTACGATAACGACGGTAAATTGGATATTGCTGCAAGCGGATATGCTTGGTATAAGGACACCGGTTGGCAAGGCGATTTATTTCATAATGAGGGAGATGATTCTTTTTTGAGATTAGACGGAAGCAAAACCGGATTAAGACAGGCTCAATCAACTTCGTTGGCTATTGGTGACGTAAATAATGATGGCTTCGAAGATGTACTGTACTTGATTGGAAATGACCCCAATGGAGAATCCGACGGAGTCTATTTAAATAAATTAGCAGATCCCGCTTTCTTAAATAACGATACAGACTCTATTTTTGTAAAGGTCGATCTTCCTTATGGTATCGGCCAAAGAGGAGGCTCTGCCTGTCTTGTTGATTTTGATAACGACGGTGACTTGGATGCATTTCTTATTGCTTATGGAGATGTGAGCGACCATTTTGCCCGGTTTGTAAGAAATGATTTGAGCCAAGAAATTCCCGTCAATCAAGCACCGTCTGTTCCCACCAATCTGCAAGCTACCACCAATGCCGACGGTAGTACCACCTTTACTTGGGATGCTTCTACCGACGATCTTACACCGGCGGTTGCTTTACGCTACAACTTATACGTCAAACAAGACGACGAAATTAAGATGGTGCTTCCGGCCGACCTGTCTACCGGACGTTTGAAAGTAAATGAAGGTTTAGCAGCGATTAGTACGACACATTATCAATTCTTCGGATTAAGCGGCGAATACGTATGGGGCGTACAAGCCATCGACAACGCTAAAAACGCCAGCGCTTTCGCTACTTCCGGTGCAACCGGTCTTGCCAAAGTCAATCCGGCGAACATCCAGGTATCCGGCGGAAGTCGCAGCATCAAGGTAACGGCAGATGCTTCTGCGGAAGGAACCGTAACGATCTATTCCATCAGCGGCGCCGAACTGTATGCCAATGCAGGACAAATCAGCACAACTATTGCCGTTCCTGCCGGAGTATATGCCGTGAAAATCGTATCGGGTACCGACACCATTGTCGAAAAAATAATTGTGAAATAATAAAAAGTCAACATTAGCATATCCATGATACGGACAAAACGGATTTACACAGCCCATAATCTATCTTTTATGACCCATAACAGATATGAGCATACTGTTCCGTATAAATTCGTTTTGTCCGTATTCTAAAACGTCGTAATCCGATGAAAAACAATAAACTAATTAATTACTGCTTCTTTACGCTTCTTTTATCATGCACCTTTGCGTGTAACTGTGATAAAGACGCCCCTTCTTCCTTAAAACTGTGGTACGAACAACCGGCCACGCAGTGGATGCAAGCCACACCCATCGGCAACGGACGTTTAGGCGCCATGATTTACGGCGGCGTCAATACCGAAACCATTGCACTAAACGAAATTACCCTTTGGTCGGGACAATACGATGAGCATCAGGAGCAAGCCTGCGGAAAAGAGCGACTGGCAAAAATCCGTCAACTGTTCTTTGCAGGAAACATCGAAGCCGGAAACAACCTGGGAACGCAATACCTTTCGGGCAGTCCCCATTCTTTCGGCACACATCTTCCCATGGGCGATTTGAAACTTCAATTCGGCCACGCTCCGGAAAAAATAACGCATTACAAACGGGAACTGAACCTCGAAAATGCAGTAACTACCGTAACTTATCGGGCAGGCAGTACACGCTACAGTCGCGAATATATCTGCTCCAACCCCGACGACGTGCTGTTAATAAAACTTGCCGCCGACGGCAAAGACGCATTGAACGTTACGCTCGGATTAGACTTGCTGCTCCCTTCCGACCTCAGCGTTTCCAACAACACCCTCAGCTTTTCCGGACAAGCCTTATTTAAAAAACAAGGCCCCGGCGGCGTTCATTTCATCGGAAACATCCATGTTTCCGTAACGGACGGCGAAATTAAAACGGAAAATAATACACTCAGCATAGCAAATGCGCATGAAGCGCTCATTACTGTCGACTTGCGTACCGATTATAAAAATCCGCGATACATCGAACGTTGCAATCAAACCATTCAGCAGGCGACCGAAAAAACATACGCCGCATTAAAAGAAGCCCATATCGCCGACTATACCCGTCTGTTCAACCGCACACAACTGTATCTGGGCAACAGCGATGCCGACAAACTTCCGACCGATGTTCGCTGGAGACAATTGAAAGCCATCGGCAACGACGATCCGGGTCTAATCAGCCTTTTCTTCCAATACGGACGCTACCTGCTGATTGCTTCTTCGCGCGAAAACACGCCGCTGCCCGCCAATCTGCAGGGAGTATGGAACGACAACCTGGCTTGCAACATGGGTTGGACGTGCGATTATCACTTGGACATCAATACACAGCAAAACTACTGGCTGTCCAACATCGGTAACTTGCCGGAGTGTAATGCACCCCTTTTCACTTACCTGGAAGATTTGTCGGAACACGGCGAAAAAACAGCCAAAACCGTTTATGGCAGTCCCGGCTGGGTAGCTCATACCGTTGCCAACGTGTGGGGATACACTGCTCCCGGACAAAGCGTCAACTGGGGATTAACGCCTTCTTCCGGCGCCTGGCTGGCAACGCATTTATGGACGCACTACGAGTTCACACAAGACAAAGCCTTTTTACAGGCACAAGCCTATCCCATCCTAAAAAAGGCCGCCGTCTTCTTTCTGGATTATATCGCGCTCGACCCGCGCAACGGCTACCTGATGACCGGCCCCAGCATTTCCCCCGAAAACTCGTTCAAAGTTGCCGGACGGGAATGGTGCATGTCCTTGACGCCCACCATCGACCGAATCATGGTCTATGAAATTTTCAACGCTTGCATCCAGGCTTCCGGCATATTGGAAATAGACGCTGATTTCCGCGAATCATTGGAAACAGCGATCGCTAAACTTCCGCCCCTTCAAATCGCTACAAACGGAACCGTTCAGGAATGGTTTGAAGATTATGAGCTGGCTCATCCCGAACATCGCCATTCGTCCCATTTACTGTCACTCTATCCTTTTCACCAGATTTCACTGGAAAAAACGCCCGAACTGGCCGAAGCTGCCGACAAATCCATTCACCGGCAAATCAACGCCGAACACTACGAAGACGTAGAATGGAGCCGCGCCAATGTTATTTGCTTCTACGCCCGGCTGAAGAAACCGGAAGAAGCTTATAAAAACATTAAAGGTTTGTTACAGGAATTTTCCCGCGAAAACCTGTTCACAATGGCGCCCGCCGGTGTGGCCGGAGCCAATGAAGACATTTTTGAATTTGACGCCAATGAAGCCGCACCTGCCGGTATCGCCGAAATGCTTCTGCAAAGCCACGAGGGATACATCGAGCTGCTGCCTGCCCTGCCTACGGCTTGGAAAGACGGCCATTTCAAAGGCTTATGCGTCAGAGGCGGCGCTATCGTGGACGCAGCATGGAAAAACGGCCGGGTGACTCATGCCAGCATCACGGCAACGGTCGATCATACTTTCCACATTAAACATCCTTCGAAAAACGATGTGGTAACGATCGCATTGAAAAAAGGAGAATCTTTTGAACTGAATTAATTGCTTTCACTCCTTAGCCCTTCTCCAAATAGGGTAGGGCAGGGGTGAGGCCTAAAACATAATGCAAATGAGATTAACACAAAAAATCCCCATCTTACTTCTCTTTACATCCATGATAATCACGGGATTTACATCCTGTAAAGATGAGTACATTTACGACAACAAAGAGCCTGACTTCCTGGGCGCCAGTATCTACGATTACCTGGAGCAGGACGGAAGTTTCACGTATTTCCTGCGGTTGATCAACGACCTCAACTATCGGGAAGTACTGTCCCGTACCGGAAGCAAAACCCTCTTCCCTGCAAGAGACGACGCTTTTGAGCGTTTTTTCCGGAACAATATCTTCGGCGCACGGTCGTATGACGATTTGAGCCACGCCCAAAAGCGTATCATCCTGAATGCCGGCATGGTAAACATGGCGTATCTGAGTTACATGTTATCCAACGTAACCAGAAACTCGGAAACACCCGGAGCGGGCGAAGGATTAGCCATCCGCCGGGTAGCATCCAACACGTATCTCGACAGTATTTCTTTTGTCAAAGATGAAGATCTTTTTGCTGCCAATGCGTATTGGGAATCTTTCAAAACGAAAGGTTTGTATCTGATTGATAACGATCAGGCGCCCCGTATCGTGCATTTTACGCCGGCCAACCGGTTTGTCAACGGGATTACTGCCGAAGATTTTGCTATCCTGAACAATGGATTAACTTTTTCCGAAAACGATATTTTCATCAACGGAATAAAAATAATCCAGGAAGATATTATTTGCAAAAACGGCTATATCCATATCATGGAAGATGTGTTGACGCCAAGCAAAAATATGGCCCAAATCATTCGCGATAACGGAGAAACCGATTTGTTCAATCACTTGATGAACAAATTTGCGCTGCCTTACTATTCGGAAGCACGGTCGCAGGATGCGCACAGCTATTACGACGGATCTGCGCCCGCCCGTCCGCTCATTCCGCAGTCCGACAGTATTTTCATTAAACGCTATATGAATGACATCGACTTTACGCAGGATGCGGAAGGAAATACGCTGAGCAATTACGGCCTGCTTTATTTCGATCCGACAGATTACGCGTACAGCGGCGGATCGGAACAGGACATGGGCGCCATGTTTGTCCCGTCCGACCAGGCGTTGAACGATTATTTCAACGGCGACAAAGGGCGTTACCTGAAAGATGTTTACGGAACATGGGATAATGTGCCGACTACCCTGCTGGCGCTGTTTCTGAAAAACCATCAGAAAAAATCTTTTATCACTTCCCTGCCGCATTTTTGGGAGAACTTAACGGACGAATCCAGCTTTGAGATGAATGTTTCTACCGGCGACATCCGGAAAACCTATCTCGTTGGCAATGGCGCCGTTTATGTCACCAACACCGTTTTTCCACCGGTAGATTATCAAAGCGTATATGCTTCCACCATGACCGCTCCCAATACAAAAATCATGAACTGGGCGATTCAGGAACGCGACGAGATGAAATTTTATCTCTATCTCCGTTCTATGGAAAACATGTACAACCTGATTGTTCCGGTCGATGAAGCATTCGATAACTATCGGGATCCCATTTCATGGGCGAGCAAAATAGGCGCTGCACGGGAAATCTGGTCATTCCGGTATGTCCCGGAAACGAATCAGGTCTATGCCGATGTGTACGGATCCGACGAATATGGAAATAAAGGCGCTTTCCTGAGGGAATTGAACGCAAGCCATCAGTCGATTATCCGTAACCGCCTGCTTGACATCCTCGACATGCACATCGTTGTCGGTTATAAAGATAAAACGTCCGGGGCAATGACCGGATATATTGACGACGGTCATACTCAATACGCCCAAACCAAGAGCGGCGCTACATTAAAAATAACCGGTGGCAGCGACTATATGCAAATGACCGGCGGTGGCGATATGGAATTAAACCTTCCGCCTGCCGAGATTGTCGTGAATCAGGCCAGCGGATTGAAAAGCAACTATCCTTCGGAAAACGGAAAAACCTATTTCATTGACCGAATCCTGCAAGATCCGGTAAAATCCGTTTACACCGTTATGGGCGAACATCCCGAATTTACCGCCTTTTTCAATCTCCTGAAAGGCGATGACCGGGTGTACGAATATTTTTCCAATGCAAAAGACGAAGATATTATCCCCATTTTCGACAGCAAGAGGATGTCTTCGACGTCCGGTCTGGGTTATGTTGTCAATTCTTTCAACAACTTCCGCTATACGGTTTTCGTACCGACGGAAGCCGCGTTGAACAGGGCTTTTGCCGCCGACGACCGCCTGTTTACCTGGGATGAAATCGCAGCCGAAGAAGATTATGATCTCAAGAAAACAAAGACGCTTTACCTGCTGGAATTTTTGAAATATCACTTCATGGATAACTCCATTTATGTTGACGGACGGGCATTTTCCGGAGAAAAATATGAAACGGCAGCCCGCAACAGTTCCAATAAATTCCGCAAACTCACGCTTTCCAGTGCGGGAAACAATTTGGAAATACAGGGCGAAAACGTTGCGAGAGTCTCCCAAGTCATGTTGTCGAGTGGATTATACAACCTGATGTCTCGCGATTATATTGTTAACAGCGCCAGTTATATGAATGCAACGCAAATCGAAGCTTCGTCGCGCGCCGTCATTCACCTGATTGATGAAGCATTAAAATATGAAGAAAACAATGAAGAATTTTAAACGTATACTGCCGGTAGTTTTTTTAAGCATATCGGCTCTCCTTTGGGGACAGACAAGCAATATGCTCGTTACCGGAAATATTTTTTCTGTGATAGACGGCAGTCTGGTTGGGGCGCAAATACTCGAAATAGACGAGAATAACCGGGCGGTCTCTGCTACCACTTCCGATTATAACGGTAATTTCTCCATCCAGATAAAAAATACGAGCAATAAGCTGCGCATCGTATATCTTGGGTTTATTACGCAAAACTTATCTATCGGCGACAATCGCAGATTCAACGTAGAACTGAAAGAAAGCAACGTGATCGACGAAGTGGTTGTTTCGTCCAAAGCGGTACATTCCGACGGGACGCTAACGATTCCGCAACGGGAAATTACGGGCGCCGTCCAAAGAATCAGTATCGATAAGATGGTGGGACTTTCTGTGCCCTCTGTCGATGATATGCTGCAGGGGAAGATTGCCGGCCTGGACATTGTTGGCAATTCGGGAAACTTGGGCGCCGGTTCTACGCTCAGGATTCGCGGTACTACCTCTATCAATTCTAATTCGGAGCCGCTGATTGTTGTCAATGATGTGCCGTATGAAAATAATATTCCTTCTTCTTTCGATTATTCGACGGTCAATCAGGAACAGTTTGCCAATTTATTGAACATCAGTCCGGACGACATCGAGGAAGTTACCGTCCTGAAAGATGGCGCTTCTGCTGCCATCTGGGGCGCCAAGGGCGCTAACGGCGTCATCTGCATCCGTACGAAACGGGGCGCTAAAGGTCCGACGCGCGTGCAGTATTCATACCGTTTTTCGGGCAAACAGCAACCGCAGGGCATCAATATGCTGAATGGCGACGATTATACCATGATGATGAAACAGGCGTATTTCAATCCCCGACAGGATGTAAATGCGGCCAATATCCCGGAATTTAATTACGATCCGACTTTCTCGGAATACGAAAATTTCAACAATAATGTCGATTGGGTAAAAGAAATTACGCAATATGGCCTCACGCACGATCACAGTCTTACGGTTTCGGGGGGAGGAGAGAAGGCCAATTTTCGCTTGTCGCTCGGCTATTACGGAGAAGCGGGTACGGTCATCGAGCAGGATTTGCAACGGATCACCAACCGGATGAATCTGGAGTACTGGATTTCCAACCGGATTCGCTTTTCCTCGGATTTTGCCATTTCCTATACCAACAATCACAAAAACATGGCGTATGACGTTGGCGACAGCTATAATACGGAAAACTTGCTGAGTATGGCTTACCGCAAAGCGCCGAACGTTTCTGTTTACCAGCAGGATGATTTCGGAAACGATACGAAAATATTTTATGCCATTCCGCAATCATCGAGCTTGGATGCTTCGCAAAGAGATTTGCTCAATCCGGTTGCTTTGGCGCATCTGGCAAAAAACAATGAAGAGAACGTGCGTATCATGCCCAAGTTCAGTTTGCGTTACGACATCCTGGATCCGGAGAAATCCATGCTTCGCTACAACGGCTATATTTCTTTCGACTACGAAAATAACGATCATTCGCGCTTCCTGCCCCGGAACGTAACAACGCTGTATTGGGACAATGAAAATGTAAACCGTTCTTACGGTCGCCAGTCCGAAGCATTGGCCATTTATTCGGATCAAAACTTGACGTATGTGCCCAATCTGGGAAAGCATCATAACTTGATGCTGTACGCCTCCTGGCAACTTTCTACCAAAAACTCGCAAAACGAAGAACTTGAGCGATATGGCCTGGCTTCCGAGCTGATTGCCGATCCTACGCTTCCGGGGGCATACAAGCTTTTCAAAAGCGGCATGGAACAGGAACGGACAATGGGTTTGCTGGGACGTATTCATTATACGCTGTACGGTCGCTATATTGTAGATTTGTCCATGCGCCGGGATGCCAGTAGTCGCTTTGGCAGCAACAATCGCTGGGGAAATTTCCCTGCCGCATCTGTCAAATGGATTCTCTCGGACGAATCGTTCATGCGCTGGGCAGATAAATGGATGAGTGAGTTTGGCATCCGCGCAGGCTATGGAGTGACCGGAAATTCGCCCGACAAAAATTACTTGTATTTCAGCCGCTACGATGGCGATTGGGGTGAGTATGGAAATAATTACATCAATATTCCGACCATCAAACCGACTTCCATTCGACTGGCTAATCTGAAATGGGAAACGTCTTCTTCCTATAATTTAGGATTTGACCTCAGCCTGTTTGATTTCCGCTATAACATGGATTTTAATGTTTACCACCGGCGAACGGAAGATTTGCTGTTTCCGGATCAACCCATCCCCGGTTCGTCGGGTTTCACCAAGCTGAACTATATCAATGGGGGTACGATGGATAACGACGGCTGGGAATTTAATTTCTATACGAATAAAATGGTGCAAATCGGTGACTGGAGTTTTGATGTTAACCTGAATTTGTCCAATTATATCAACCAGATTGTCAGCTTATCGCCTTCGTTTGTCAACTCCTACAATACCGATTTCAACTATCAAAACGGATCTTACCTTTCCCGGATTCAGGAAGGTAATGCTTTGGGGTCGATCTACGGATTTCGTTATAAAGGCGTTTACCAGTACGACAAGTACGTGGAGGGACAGGCCGGAAGCAGTCCTTATGCCCGAGACGCCGATAACAATGTGATTGTGGATGCAAACGGAAATCCCGTTCCCATGTACTTTGCCTACGGTACAACGTCTTCCTACACCTTCCGCGGCGGCGATGCCATTTACGAAGACATCAATCACGACGGAACAATCGACGAATTGGATATTGTTTACCTGGGAAACTGTAATCCCAAGTTAAACGGCGGTTTTGGCGCTACCTTCCGTTACAAAAATCTTTCCGTTAACGGATTCTTCAATTTCCGTTACGGAAACAAAATCCTGAACAGAGCACGGATGGAAGCCGAAAACATGTACTCCAACAACAACCAGTCGATCGCGGTCAACTGGCGCTGGCGGAAATCCGGCGACCTCACGGAAATGCCGCGGGCGCTGTACGACTACGGCTACAACTGGCTGGGAAGCGACCGCTTTGTAGAAGATGGCTCGTTTCTTCGCTTAAAAAATGTAACATTCGCATACGAGTTCGATAAAAAAACAATCAAATCATTGCTGCTCAATCAACTGAACTTATATCTGACACTCTATAACGTATTCACGGTCACGAAATATACCGGCGTTGATCCGGAAGTTTCCCCGAATATGAATCCGTCTCTGGGATTGATAGGGATTAGTGAAGACAAGAATAAAACGCCCCGTGCGCAATATTTTACATTGGGGGTAACAGTTGGCTTTTAACACTATAAATGAATCATGATGAAAAAAATAATTTTTATATTCTCTTTAACAGGACTCTCCCTGATGCTTGCACTGACTTCCTGCGATGACTGGTTTGACTTGCATCCTCAGTCGGAATCCATACTGGAAGATTACTGGCGAGACGAAAGTGACGTCAAAAGCGTGGTGGCTTCCTGCTACCGGGCGATGAATGAAATCGGCTTCATGGAGCGGTTGCTGATTTGGGGCGAAATCCGTTCCGACAACGTGATACAGGGAAGTACGCAGAATACGGATATCGACCATTTTCTGAACTTAACGCTGAATGCTACAAACGGTTATACTTCGTGGAATGAATTTTATCGGGTCATCAACTATTGCAATACCGTGATTTATTATGCGCCTGCCGTGCGGGAAAAAGATCCGAATTTTACGGAAGGACAGCTTCGCGCTTACCTGGCCGAAGTGAAGGGAATCCGGGCTTTATGCTATTTTACGCTGATACGCACTTTCCGCGATATTCCGTTCCTTACTGCGCCGACATTCGACGATTCCGAATCTTTTGAAGTACCGCAATCCGATCCCGATGAGATTATCCGCGCATTGATCGACGATCTGAAAGAGATTCAAAACAGCGCCATTGCCCACTACGAAGATGTATTGTACGATAAAGGACGCATCACCCGTAAAGCTATCTGGGCTTTAATTGCCGACATGTCCCTGTGGATAAACGATTATCAAACCTGTATCGATTATTGCGACAAAGTACTGAGTCCGGAAAACAATTTATCGTGGGAATCTTCTCAAACTTATTACCAGAGACTGTTCGTTACCGGACTTTCCACTGAAAGCATCTTTGAACTTCGCTTCAACGCCTTGCAGAATTTTGCGGCAACAGAAATGTACAGCATGTATTCCGGAAACGGGCGTTCGGGACAGAATGTTTACAGGGTTTCTGCTTTCGATTTTAACAATACTACCACCCCTTTATTCGGAATAACAGATTTGCGGGCGAAAGATTTTTTAGGCCCCCTCGAAAACGGACGTTATCCTGTGATGAAATATACGGCCTACCGCTCCCGGATTAACACTAGCGGCGCCGTCTATATCAGCGATTATGCGCCGATATCCTGCTGGCACTGGATTTTTTACCGGCTTTCCGACATTTACCTGATGAAAGCGGAAGCCTTGGTTGAAAGCGGAAACAATCAAGCCAACCGGGAAGCTGCTTTTGCATGTATAACAAAAACTTACGATCGCGCGAATCCTGACTTGGGAGAAGGATCGCTGAATTTCTCGTCCTACAACACACAGACAGCCATGCGAAACCTGGTTTTCGATGAACGGCAGCGGGAATTTCTCTTTGAAGGCAAACGCTATTTCGACTTGCTCCGCCGCATCAAAAGAGAAGGTGACTATAGAAATGTGGTATCTACCTATCTTTTCCGAAAATATATGCACCTGGACCAGGCAACGGTACGAAGTAAAATCAACGACGAAGATGCCTTGTACATGCCAATCAACGAAACGGAATTGAAAAACAACAGAAAGCTGGTACAAAATCCGTTTTATAAACTGTCTTCCGATATTAATAAAAACTAAAAAATAACCATGATGAAAAGGAAAAATATTTATATCATATCCTCGCTACTGTTGATTCAGGGATTATTTTACGCCTGTGAGGAAAACATCCGGGAAGATGCTTTCTATACTTTCACCGGCGAAACGGTCGCTTCCTTTTGCGGGAAAACTGAAGAAAATAACCTGTCCGTTTTTGCCCGTTTGATTGAAGAATCGGGCTACTATCCGCTCTTGTCCGTTTATGGTCATTTTACTTGCTTTGCCCCTACCGATGCAGCTTTCGATGCTTATTTCAGAGCAGAAGGTATTCAGTACGATAACTTATCGAAAGAAGACAAGAAAAAGATTGTCGACGAACACATTATCAAGGGCGTGAGCAGGGAATATCTTTACGATGATTTTCAGGTAGGCGCATTGCCGCTGCCGAACATGGGTAGTCGTTATCTGGTCGTCTCCTTTTCTGAAGATGAAGCCGGCAACTCGCAAAGACTTGTCAATAAAGACTGTCCGGTTATTAATTGGGACAACAAAGTGCATAATGGCGTAGTGCATGTAATCGGCAACGTTATAAAAGCTTCTACATTCGATTTACTTTCCATGATGAAAGAAGCCGGTCATTTCAATTTATTTGCCGAAGCATTTGCACTAACTCACCTGAATGACTCTATTTCGGAACTCTACGATTATACTTATGAAGATCCAAGTCCCAATGTCGACAAAGTAAATGTTGCCGACCGTGCCGACTGTGTGATACCACACACCCGAAAATTAGGTTATACCATTCTTGCGGAGACCGATGCCGTGTTTGAACAGGCAGGGATTCACAGCCTGCCCGAACTGATCGCGCTTGCCAAACGCTATTACGGTACGGAAGTCCCGGACGACTACACGCACCGGAATAATCCGCTGAATAAATTCATTTCATACCACATCATGGACCGTCAGATGTCGACCAATGCATTTATTTATCAAGGAAAAAATACTACTGCTTATGCGATGGATAAACGGTATGAATATTATGAAACGATGTTGAAAATGCGATTAATCGAATTTAAGGCAGGGAATAAAATTAACACACAAAAGGACGGTGTTTTCGTTGGCGTAGATGAATCATCCAGTAATCTGGAAGGATTAAACGGCTATATTCATGCCTTGACCGATATATTGGTCTATGACGAAGTCGTCATGATCGAAGATGTATTGAACAAACGCATCCGTTTCGATGCTCATGCCGTTCCTCCTCAGCTTACCAACAATAATATCCGCTGGAAGACTTTGGATCAACCTATGACGATTACTCCCGAATTTTGCGGTGACTATTTCCAGTTTAATCCGGCAACAAAGATTATTATGTGGGCAAGCGAGTGGTGGGATGCTCATCAGGCCGATGAAATTATTATGATAGGCTGGTACGATTTTACCTTGCGTCTGCCTCCCGTTCCTCCCGGAACGTATGAAATCCGTTTCGGATATAATTCGGTGGATTGGCGTGGTATTGCTCAACTGTTTATTGACGGTCAGATTTGCGGTATCCCGGTCAATTTAGCGATGAAAGGAGACAATCCAATGGTAGGTTGGATCAAAGATTCGAATACTCCCGACAATGGCGTTGAAAATGATAAAATGATGCGAAACCGCGGATATATGAAAAGTGGAAATGCTATCCTCAATTCCGGGTATGAATTGCCGCTCCGGGAATCACAAAATGACCTGCGGGTAATTGTGGGTACCTTTACCTGGCAGGATTACGATTATCACTATTTCCGCGCCAAGAATGTGGAAAGAGAATTAGGAGAATTTCAGTTGGATTACATTGAGTATGTACCGGTGAGTCACTTGAATGTTGAGGATAGAGACTGAAAAGTGAAAAGTTTAAAGTTTAAAGTGAAAAGTTAAGAACGAAAAGTTAAAAACAAGATGAATCTGATGAAAAATAGATATAAAATATGGATATGGGCGCTGGCGGGATGTTTATTCTGTGCCTGTTCGGACGAACGGGATGCGCATTATGAACGCTCGGAAGCCTTGCCCGAAGAAAATCTTATGGAGTTGATGAGTCAGCACAGCGATTTGTCAATTTTCACGCAACTGGTTAAAATAGCGGCTTATGATAGTTTGCTGACGTCGAACCAGACATTCACGGTTTGGGCGCCGGTCAACGAAAGCTTTTCGGACGTGGACTTGAACACGCTGGATAGAGAACAGGCACGCTTGATTGCAGGCAACCACATTGCCCGTTTCAACCATTCAACGTCCACTGCGCCCGGCAAATCGATACGGATGATCGATAAAAAGATGTACACCTTTGCCGATGGCGGCGCTTCTTTCGGAAATGCCCATCTGGTTCGGCAAGATATGTTGGCGAAAAACGGACTCCTGCACAGCATTGATGCCCGCATTTTGTATCAGTATAATCTGTATGAATACATTTTATCCATGCCGCAAACTTCCAAGCTGGCCGCTTTTGTCCGTTCTTTCGATGAAGAACTGTTTGATGAATCGCTCAGCCTGCCAATCGACGTGGACGCGAATGGACAAACGGTCTACGATACGGTAACGGTTAGCTATAACCGACTGTTCGACAATCCTTTTCTGGGTCTGGGGCAAATCAACCGGGAAGATTCCCTGTATACGATGATTATCCCGGATAATGACGCCTGGGATGCTGCCTACGCCCGCATTTCCCCGTATTTCAGAGTGTATCATGCTTCGGCTGCCTATGCCGATTCTGTTCGCGATACACGCACATCACTGGCAATCTTGGAAAACCTGATTTATAGGGGAAGAATTGATCAGCCGGCTTTGCTGGACTCGCTTGTTTCCACCGCGCCGAGCGTCATCTCCAATCCTTCCGATTTATTTTACGGAAGTGTTCCCGTAATCGCTTCCAATGGAATCATCTTCCAAACTCCGGAGCTTCGTTACGATAATACGGAAACCTGGAATAAAAATATCATGGTCGAATCCGATATTGCTACGGGAAGAACGATCGGTACGAACACCACAGTCTATACGCAGACCGTCACCGAAGGCGAAGCGATACCCGTCAGCGACTACCGTTACATTGAGGTGCAGGCAACTTCACCCACTACCCAACCCTCGATAACGTTCGAGTTGCCGGATATACTCGCCGGCCCGTACGATCTCTATGTCGAATTTATTCCGGGAAGCATCAGCGGGATGCCCAACGACAGCACCAAACTGATGTTTGAACTCACTTACGCCAATGCAAGCGGCCGGCCAACGAGCAGCCTGATCAATTCGGCGTCGTTAGTTACCAGCGGAACTCAAAAGGTCAAAATGAAAGTACTCAGTCAGTTTGAATTTTCTTACTCCAACTGCTACGACCGGCTTTGGCAGATCGATTATCTCAACGGTTTATACAATATTACCGATCGTGTAACTACAAACAAACTCATGATTAGAACGAATGTCACTGCCGCCGAGATGAACAACAATATTTTCAGCCGAAGATTCCGCATTGACCGGATTATCCTGGAAGCTGTGCGTCGATAAATCGCAAATAAACCGCAAATAATGAAACAAATGAAACAAAGAATATATGTGCTGCTCTTCCTGTCGTTTTTCGCCGGAATGAG
>JAISFI010000294.1 GCA_031263685.1 Dysgonamonadaceae bacterium
TAATATTCAGGTGCTGACGGCGCGGTGGAATCAGAATTTTAAGGCGGGAGCGCTGCACTGGGACAATGAAGTGGTGTATCAAAAGTCGTCGGATGCAGGAATTATTCCGTTGCCCGACCTGGCCGTGTATTCCAATCTGTATCTGGATTTCAAGCTTATCAAAGTGCTGCATCTGCAACTGGGCGCCGATGTGCATTATTTTACTAAATATTATGCTCCTGCCTACACAGCGCCTACACAGCAGTTTCACCTGCAAAGGAATACCGCTATCGGCAATTATCCGCTGGCGGGCGCTTACCTGAATGGCAAGCTGCATCAGGTGCGGTTTTTCATCAACTTTTATAATGTTACGTCCTCGCTCATCAATGGCGCGGAGCATTTCTCGCTGCCGCATTATCCCGTCAGTCCGATGGTAATGAAGTTCGGATTATCGATCGATTTCAATAATTAATAAATCCTGAAAACATGAAGACACCTAAACATTACGCCTGGATAGCTGTTTCTTCGGCGGTGCTGTTTCTCCTGTTGTATGCGGCTTATGCAATGCGTGCAAAGCCGTTGCCCGTCCGAGACTTCCATGACATTGAGAAGGAAAGAACGATCCGGATTGTCACCGAATATGGTGCAAACAGCTACTATGTATCGGCCGACAGTATTGACGGATTTCAATACGAGCTGGCTAAAGCGCTGGGCGCGCATTTCGGCTGGCAAGTAACGTTCTTCCTGGAAAACAACCTGGCTCATTCCATTCACGGATTGAAGATGCAAACATACGATTTGATTGCGCGCAACATTCCCGTCACAACCGAAAACCGGGAGGATCTTTTATTTACCGACCTCATCCTGCTCGACCGGCAAATTCTGGTACAGCGAACGGAAAGCAGCAACCGGGGCGTTCCTCCTGTTCGGAATCAAATTGAGTTGGGGAAGAAAACGCTGTATGTCCCCGAAAATTCTCCGGGTATTTTACGGTTGAAAAACCTTTCGGAAGAAATCGCCGACACGATTTACATCCTGGAAGAAAAACAGTATGCTGCCGAACAACTGATATTTATGGTGGCCAGAGGAGACATCGATTTTGCCGTCGTAGATTACCAGACGGCGCTAAAATACCAGCAATACTACCCGGAACTGGATATTGATACGGATATTGGTTTTACGCAGATGCAGTCGTGGGCGGTACGGAAAGAATCGCCGCTGTTGCTCGATTCTGTTAATGCGTGGCTAAAGGTTTTTAAAACGGGAAAGGAGTTTGCGGCCATGAAGAAGAAGTATTAATTGAAAGAAAATTTCTATTCATCTGCGAGTAATTAAATTATTTCATGTATCTTTGCACCCATGAGTGAGTTTTTAGGGTTCACTCTCTTTACTCAGGAATATTTATAATAATCTCTTAACCGATTAAACATTATGTCAAAGAAATTTACATGGAAAGTCTGGCTGCTGCCAAACCTGCTGACCAAAGATGTGCACAACGACTACACTGCCGACGTATCTACCGCCGGCGAAACCAAACACAACGACGACATCGCGAAAGCCATCAAAGAAGAAGGCTCCGACCTCCAGATGGAAACCCTCATCGACGTCCTCAACCGCGGCGACCGCTGGAAACGCCGGTTCCTGCTCGAAGGCACTTCCGTACAGGATGGCAACCTGCACCTGTCGCCTCGCGTAAAAGGCAACTGGGAAGGCACCGACCCCCACTATGACCCCAAAGATCACAAAATCACCCTCAACGCCATCCTCACTGCCGACCTGCGCAAAACCATCGAGGAAGAAGTCGGCGTCGAAGTCCTGGGCAAGAAAATCGACGGTGGCGCCTTCATCGGCCTGGTTACAGACGTGACTACCGGCAAGAAAGACGGTACCATCACCCCCGACGGCGACGTGATCATCACCGGCAATAAAATCAAAATCGACCCCGTTGGCGAAGAAGGCCTGGGCGTATTCTTTGTCGATGTCTACGGTACGGAAATACCCGTTACACACCCTTTTACGCAGAATGACCCGAAAAAAGTCGTATGCCGCATACCCATCCTGGCCGCAGGAGAATACACGCTGAAAATCGTAACGCAATTTTCCAACAGCGCCATATTGCTGAAAGCGCCACGCACCATTACCTATGAATTGCCACTGACGGTAGAATAACCGTCATTCCTTGTAATGAGGTTCGTTAGCGTACATTAATGAGGTTCGTTAGCGTACCTTAATGAACCTCGTTACTGGAAACTAACGAACCTCGTTACCGGGAACTAACGAGGTGCATTACCGGGAACTAACGAGCTTCGTTAATTTCCCTTTTTTTTTGCCTGTCTCAACATAACCCCCATTTATACCATCAATATGGTATTGCCCATCATTTGCAAACGCCGTACCTTTGTCCCAAAAAAAAATCATGGAAAGAGACTTCAACATTCATTCATTGGGCGACCGGACAAAAGCTATTCATGCCGGCGAAAAGCCCGACTCCGCAACCCGCGCCTCAGCGCCGAACATAGTAATGTCTACCACCTTTATAGCCGATGCCGACAGCGGTTTTTCGGTCGAAAACATGGAAGAGAACGACGGCTGGCTTTATAGCCGTTGGGGAAATCCTACGGTAAGGCAATTGGAAGAAAAGCTGGCAGTGCTGGAAGATGCCGAAACGGCAATCGCCTTTGCCAGCGGGATGGGAGCGATTACGGCTTTGCTGTTTCACACGCTTCGATCGGGCGACCATGTCGTGGTGAGCGACGTCGCCTATGCCGCCCTGTCGGAGATGACGAATGAGATGATTCCGAATTTGGATATTGCCGTCACCAAGGTAGATACAAGCGATTTGGAGGCTGTTCGGCAGGCAGTTGGCTCCAATACGCGGCTCGTTTATATCGAAACGCCCTGCAATCCTTTGCTTCGGATTACCGATATTGAAGCCGTTGCGGAGATTGCGCACCGTGTGGGTGCACAATTGGCGGTCGATTCTACTTTTGCATCGCCCGCTGCTACCCGTCCCCTCCGCTTGGGCGCCGACTTTGTGATTCATTCGCTGACAAAATATCTGTGCGGACATGGCGATGCACTTGGAGGCGCTATTCTGGGCAAGAAAGCCGATCTGCTTCCTTTGCGCAAAAAGACGGCGATTCGCCTGGGCGGGGTATTGAGTCCTTTCAATGCGTGGCTGATTATGCGCGGGCTGGCGACGTTTCCGATACGGATGCGGGTGCATGAAGAAAATGCCCTGCTCGTTGCACGCTTTCTGGAGCAACATCCGATGGTGAAGCGGGTTTTTTATCCCGGATTGCCTTCTCATCCACAGCATGATTTGGCGCGAAAGCAGATGCGAAACTTTTCCGGCATGATTACTTTCCAGACGGAAAACGGCAGGGAAATGGCGCGTCAATTGGCCGGGCGACTGCAGATTGTCCATTATGCCGTGTCGCTGGGACATCATCGCTCGCTGATTTTCTATCTGCCAAGCGAGGATTTATTGAAGACTACGTTTCAATTTGCCGGCAAAAAACAGTTGGAGTCATGGAAGCGGTTTGCAGGCGACGGGATTTTCCGCCTGTCCGTTGGATTGGAGGATGCCGAAGATATTATTGCCGATTTAAGACAGGGGCTGGAAAAAGAAAACGCACCTCTGTTTACACATAGGCGCGTTCTCTAAAAACAACATCAAAAATACGTCAAATCTTATATTCCACGAAAGCTTCAATTGCTTCGTAGGCAGCCAATCCCAGGTCGCTGTATAAATCGGCAGTAGCCTTGTTCCGGTCTTCTGCGCGTTGCCAGAACAGGCGTTCATCGCTGCCCATGAATGGCGCGCTTTCCATTTGGGATTGATGTTTCAGGATGGCGTTGCGTTTCTGTCGCAGTTCTTCCGGGCTGATGGGCACTGCCATTTCGATATGGTCTATCTCCCATTCCATCCAGGCGCCGCGATACATCCAGATGCGGCAGTTTTTTAGCCACTTCTCGTTTCTCAGTTCGTCGATGGCGGCCAATACGGCGTCCAACGCTACTTTATGCGTGCCGTGAGGGTCGGCCAGGTCGCCGGCAACAAATATCTGGTGGGGTTTGACTTCCTGAAGTAACTGGATGACAATATTTACATCAGCTTCCGTCAAGTCGCCTTTTTTGATCTTTCCGGTTTCATAAAAGGGCAGGTCAAGGAAATGAATGTTTTCCGGTTTCACGCCGATGTAGCGACCGGCCATTCGAGCTTCTCCCCTGCGGATGCGTCCTTTCAGGAACAGAACATCGGAAGAATCGGAATCGCCGTCTCTCTTTTCTTTTGTCAAAAACTGTAAAGAACGTTCGTAAAATTCGGTGAAAGGTTTATTTTCGGGATCGAATTTGAGTGTCATACTGTTCAGGAAGGCCAGGAAGCGAACCGCTTCGTCATCTCCCACCGCAATATTTCCGGAAACTTCATAAGCAACGTGAACATCGTGATGCTGATCGACCAGCCGCTTGAGCGTTCCACCCATAGAAATCACGTCGTCGTCCGGATGTGGACTGAAAACGATGACTTTCTTGGGATAAGGCGTTGCCCGTTCGGGTCTGTGTGTATCGTCGGCATTGGGTTTGCCGCCCGGCCATCCGGTGATGGTGTGTTGCAAATCGTTAAATATCTTGATGTTTACGTTGTAGGCCGATTTATAAAGTACCAGCAGTTCACTTAATCCGTTCTCGCTGTAATCTTTATTTGTTAATTTCAGGATAGGCTTTTGCAATTTCCGACAGAGCCAGACGATGGCGCGGCGAATCATCTTATCATCCCACTCGCAGGAGGTTACAAGCCAGGGAGTAGAAATCCTCGTTAAATCGTAAGCCGCAGAGACGTCGATAACGATTTTGGCGTTGTTATGTAACTGTAAATAGGTTGCCGGCACGATGTCGGTAACTTTTCCTTCGACGGCGGTTTTAATGATTTTAGATTTGTTGTCGCCCCAGGCTACCAAAACGATTTTCTTGGCGCTGAGAATGGTGGAAGCGCCCATGGTTATTGCGCTGACCGGCACGTTGTCGGCAGAGATAAACGATTTGGCAGCTTCTTTCCGAGAATCATTGTCCAACAGCACTAAGCGTGTATGGGAGTTGCTGCTGGATCCCGGCTCGTTGAATCCAATGTTTCCGGCGTGCCCGATGCCTAAAAGCATGAAGTCGATGCCGCCTAAACTTTGAATCCGTTGTTCGTACATTCGGCAAAATTCGTAAATATCTTTTTTGTCTATCAATCCGTCGGGAGAAAAGACGTTGCGGGGATCGATGTCTATGTGGTCCAGCAACTGCGTTTTCAGGAAGTGAAGATTGGAATTTTGCGGATTGAGAATGGGATAAAATTCAAAGAGGTTGAAGATAACAACATTCTTAAAGCTGAGATTTTCCGTTCGATGAAGGCGTACTAATTCTTGATAAATCGTTTGAGGAGAATGTCCTCCCGGTAATGCCAGGACAAAAAACTGTCCGGAAGTCTGTTTATTTTTGATAGCATGTGCTATTTCGCGTGCTATCTTCAGCGAGCCTTCTTCGGCCGATTCATAGATATCGACGGGTACATTTTCATAACGTGTCAACGCGGATCTTTCAAAAGCGTCTGCCGGTTCATAATAGCGCCGTAAAACCCTGTTCAAGGTAATCTGGGAACTTAAGTTTGTATTCATAATATCTTAGTTGTTTTTTTTAGCTCACAAAGGTACATGAAATTTTCTAATAACACAGATACTAAGAACTAAAAAATCTACCTTACAAATACTCCGGGTAGTCTCTTCTCAATTCCTCTAATTTCTTTCTGATTTCACCCACTGTATCGTCGCTTTTACTCAATCCTTTTTCAAGGGTTTTGATGGCCTTTCTGATCTCTCCGAGGTGGAACAGGCATTTACTTTTGTATAAGTACACAAAATCTAATGTCGAATTTACATCCAGGATATTTTCCGTATACTTCAGGGCGCGCTCCCATGCTTCTATTTCCATAGACATATTGGCGGCCAGGAGGTTAATGACATAGTCTTCGGGGATCTCCTGCAAATATTCGTCCGTTTTTTCCAGTGCTTTCAGGATATTTCCGTTTTCTTTGTAGGAGTAGATCAGGTTGATCTGGTCTACCAGATCGTCTCTACCCAGGGAAATAGCAAATTCAAAAGCTTCAATCGCCTTCTCTTTTTCGTCGATATCTTTATATGCCATACCTAAACGGCTCCACGTGTCGGCATCCATCGGATTGATGGCAAGGATCTGATCGCAGAGCTTCAGTACATTTTCTTTATCATTCAATGAAAAGTAGCTTTGCAGCAGCAGCCAGAGAAAATCATCGTTATCTTCGACGTCAATTTGAGGCAAAATTTCATGAACAACATGTATGGAAGCTTCGTATAAATCTACATCGTTCAATGTTTCGGCCATCGTCAGGTACAAGACAATCAACATCTCGTCGTCGTTGGCATATCTTTTTTTCGCCTGTCCGAAACAGATAAAAGCATCTTCTTCCATGCCCAAGTGCAGGAGAGCGGCAATTCGTTGTCCTTCGGTGCAATATTGATCAAGGTTTCTATATTTATTTGTCAGATCCAGCAAATCATTCCAGCGCTCATACTCGTTCAATATCAGCATAATGTCGTACATCATGTCTTCATTGTCCCGATGCACCCTGATCGCATATACCATAGCCCTCCGGCTTTCTTCCTCCTTATCAAGAGAAAGATAAATATCTATGATGTCGCATAAGTCGTCCGGATCATAATAACCGTGAGGAATATTATCTTCCATCTCTCCGTTCCATCGCCAAAAAGCGTCGGAAAAGTCATCATCTTCTATATCATCATCAAAATGGTCAAATTCAAACATAATTCAGGTTTTCATTTACTCTTTGCTTTTAATCTTACTCCAGGCATCTTTCAGAGAAACCGTTCGGTTAAAGATAAGATTTCCTTCTTTACTGTCGGGATCTACGTTGAAATATCCTAATCGCTGGAATTGAAAAACGTCCAACGGTTTAGCTTTCGCCAGTTCGGCCTCTATCCGACAATGATGGAGGACTTTCAAAGAATCCGGATTCAGTAATTCTTTGAAATCCCTGTCTTTTTCTTCGCCCGGATTTTCGACGATGAAAAGCCGGTCGTAAAGCCGGACTTCGGCCGGAAGACTATGCGCTACGGATACCCAGTGCAAAGTGCCTTTTACCTTGCGATTACTGTCGGGCATGCCACTGCGTGTTTGGGAGTCGTATTCGGCATAAATTTCGGAGATTTCGCCCTGTTCATCTTTTTTGCAGCCGGTACATTTGATGATATATGCGTTTTTCAGGCGCACTTCCTGTCCGGGAGTCAGGCGGAAGAACTTTTTGGGCGCATCTTCCATGAAATCGTCCCGTTCAATATAGATTTCGCGGGCAAAAGCGATCCGGTGCGTCCCCATACTCTCATCTTCCGGATTGTTGATGGTTTCCATCATTTCCACCTGTCCTTCGGGATAATTGGTGATAATCAGTTTAACGGGGTCGATGACTGCCGAAACACGGGGCGCTTTTACGTTCAGATCTTCCCGGATAGCGTGTTCCAGCAAGGCCACGTCGATGATTGCATCGTATTTGGTATAACCGATTTTTTTGATGAAGTTCTTGATTGCTTCCGGTGTGTAACCTCTTCTCCTGTAACCGCATATTGTCGGCATACGGGGATCATCCCAGCCATTGACCAGTTTTTCCTGCACCAGTTGCAGGAGTTTTCGCTTACTCATTAATGTATAGGTGAGATTCAAGCGGTTAAATTCGGTTTGTTGGGGACGGTAATCGCCGTCTTCCGGCCTGATTTCTTTCAATTGATCGATAAACCAGTTATATAACGGCCTGTGTACTTCAAATTCCAGGGTACACAGGGAATGGGTAACGCCTTCAAAATAATCACTCTCACCGTGCGCGAAATCGTACATGGGATATGCTTTCCACGTCGTTCCCGTACGATGATGCGGATGGGTGATGATGCGATATATAATCGGATCGCGGAAGTGCATATTGGAAGAAGCCATGTCTATTTTAGCCCGTAAAACCATAGCGCCTTCTGCGATTTCACCTTTGTTCATCTTTTCAAACAGCGCGAGGCTTTCGGACACCGGACGGTCGCGGAAAGGACTTTTCGTACCGGCTTGCGTGGGAGTTCCTTTTTGTCGAGCGATTTCCTCTGCCGATTGCTCATCGACATACGCTTTTCCGTTTTGAATCAAAGCAAGGGCAAAATCCCATAATTGAGGAAAATAATCCGATGCATAGAAAACATTTTTCCACTGAAAACCCAACCATCGAATATCTTCCATGATGGAATCTACATATTCAACATCTTCTTTGGTTGGATTCGTATCATCGAAACGAAGATTACAGCATCCTCCATATTTTTGCGCAATGCCGAAATCCATACAAATGGCCTTAGCATGGCCTATATGCAGGTATCCGTTAGGCTCCGGAGGGAAACGCGTTTGGATTCTTTTTCCATTTTTTCCTTTCGCCAAATCATTTTCGACGATGGCTTCAATAAAGTTAAGACCTTTTTTTTCTTCTTCGGGAACAACAATTATTTCTGTCATAAAAACGTTCAAAATTATTTTGAATTGTAAAGACAATATTAACGTGGACACTCATTTGCGTGAACCACGAGCGGGAAATGGGATTCGAACCCACGACCTGAAGCTTGGGAAGCTTCCGCTCTGCCAACTGAGCTATTACCGCAGTGTCAAAAAAGTTTGCAAACGTAAGAAAAAAATAAAGAATCAGCAAATATTATAAAACTAAAAACTAAAAACTAAAAGTTAAAAGTTGACTAATGCACACAAATACTAAGAATTACGAATTGTCACTGCGCGCATTTAACACAGCCTCTTTAAAACTCCAACTCCTTTCCCGTCTTCATTCCGTTTTTCTCCCGGAAGTCCTGTATTATTTTTAATACTTCCGAACCAAACTGTTTCAGTTTTTTCTCTCCAAATCCGTTGATTTGCAATAGCTCTTTGGAATTGACCGGCAATTTCTCCAATAAATCCAGTAAGGTTTTTTGCTGTAGTACAATATAAACGGGCATTGCTAATTCTGCCGCTTTCTTCGCCCTCCAGTTCCTCAGCGTTTCGAACAGTTTGGGATGGATGATGCCGGAAGAAGCCGGAGATGCGCCGCTTGTCGCTTTTCCTTTCTCTTTCTTTATTTTTTTAATCTTTTGAGACTCTGCCAACATGGTTTTTGCTTTGACTTTCAAATAGTTCTTGACGTAGAAACCATTGAGTGCATCGACCAGACAGGCGACTTTTACTTCGATTTCTTCCTGCAACTTTTGATAATAATCCGTCCACTGTTTTCGGACTTGTTTATTATCTGTTTCGATCGACAAATCTTCGATAAATTCAATGATGATTGCTTGTGTTTTGCCTAAGAAATAGGCAGCGCCTTTTTTAATCCTGTCCTGTAACACTTCATTGTTCTCTATTCCATCTTTGAGCAGGTTTTGTATCTGTGCTTTAAACTTTTCGGCAACCGTAACAACTTCCGTCCGAAATTCCAGTACCATTTTTTCCACCGTTTTTCCTGTTGTTGGAGGAATAGCGCCCGGATTGTCCGTATATACTTTCTGGATGAGATAAATCCAACGCTGTACCCTTAAAAAATCAAACAATTCCAATAATAAATACTGCTGATATTCCAGCCGGGCATGTTGTAACAAATCATTCGTTGGCTTATTCTCGTCTATCTCGCTCGTAAATTGCTTGACAGTTGTATCGTTAATGATGCTCCTCTCCGATAAAGGGGCGGTCAATACCATTCCTTCCAATGTTCGGCAACGGCTCAGCGCAACATATACCTGCCCGTGCGCAAAAGAGGCGTTTGCGTCGATGATTGCATGTTCGAATGTTAAGCCCTGACTTTTGTGTATCGTAATTGCCCAGGCTGTTTTTAAGGGATATTGCGTGAAACTTCCGATTTTTGTTTCCTTGATTTCTTTGGTTTCTTCCGATATTTCATATCGCATGTTTTCCCATATCGCCTGTTCTACGGTAATCGGTTGTGAATCGCCGGCGCACATCACGATGATTTCTTCGCGGGAAATAGAGACTATTTTGCCAATCTTTCCGTTGAAAAATAATTTCTCCGGCGAAGCGTCGTTTTTGACAAACATGACTTGTGCACCTTCCTTCAATGTCAATTGATGGTTAGTCGGGTAAGCGTGTTCAGGAAATTCTCCTTCAATGATGGCGGTAAACGTATAGGGTTTAGTGGACAACTGGCTGATCTTAACCTCATTCATACGTTGTGCCTGATAATTATGAGTGGTCAGGGTGATATATCCTTCCGTTTGCCCATCGGAAAAACCGGGAATATACCGTTTGTTCAACGCATCCAACGTGGGTTGATCCATATTGTTTTCCCTGATTTTATTCAAAATAGCAATGAATGTATCGTCGCTTTGACGATAGACGGTTTTTAACTCTATCCCAATATAATCCGTTTTTTGCAGCGCATGACTGCTGAAGAAATAAGGCGTTTTATAATGCGGTTGCAGCAAACTCCATTCTTCGTCCTTGATGACGGGCGAAAGCTGTTGCAAATCTCCAATCATCAGTAACTGCACGCCACCGAAAGGTTGAGTACGATCGCGGAAACGCCGCAACACCGCATCCACACCATCCAGTAAATCTGCCCGTACCATGCTTATTTCATCAATGACCAATAAGTCCAGACTGCGGAGGATATTGATTTTTTCCTTATTAAAGCGGAATAACTGAAAGTTATCATTTGCCTGTTGATATTCAGGAAGATAAGGCCCTAAACTCAACTGAAAAAGAGAGTGGACTGTAACTCCTCCTGCATTGATTGCTGCAACTCCGGTCGGTGCGACGACCACCATTCGCTTGGGAGACTGTTCTTTCAAACGATGCAAAAAAGTAGTCTTTCCCGTACCGGCTTTTCCTGTAAGAAAGATATTTTTGTTGGTGTATTGAACAAAATCAAAAGCAAGTTTTAGTTCCTGGTTGTCTGTAAGCATATTTTTTCTTTATCTTTTTACAAGTATTGCATTATAGTAAATCAACTCATCTTCCTTATGAAACTGGATGAGTGTTTCGTAATCTCTGCAACTGTCATTGTTAGAAAAATATTCCGGAATAATTTCCTTGTGGGAAACAGGATGTTTATAGATTTCGTCTCCATTCAGGAGGACGGAAACGACTGCATCTGTATTTCTATTATCGGTATACAGTTTATACAGTGGATTTTTGTCAAATGTATGGCCGGATTTCAGTTGGTGCAAATAATTTTCGATGGATTCTTTGGAGTCGGCAACGATCAAATATCCTTTGTAGAGCGTAAAAATATTCCAATCGTTCTTGTCATAGATTTTTCCCAGGCAAGACGTCAGATGTACAGACGGATGCAGTTGAAAAATCTTCTCCTCTTTATGCGGATGATTATCTTCACTGTTAATAATTTTAAGGTAAAGGTCTTGATCTTTGTTTTGCAAAACACAGGAAGACAATTCTTTCAGGAAGTCTTCCCGGTTTATCAATTCCACACAGATGGCCTTGTGGACAGAAGATGCAGTATCGGTATAGTAAACCAGGGAAACATCTCCCGTAGCATGTCGCAGTAACAAAGAATCTTTTTTGATTTCGTTTACGTGAAGCTGATCGTAACTTGTGTTGCTGTAAATGATTCCGGAGGCTGTTCCCGGTATGAGTTCCGGATTGAGTTCGTGACCTCCGGGTGTCAGGTTAAATGTCTCGTACAATTCTTTGGGAGAGTAGGCCGGCAACAGGCATCCGTCCAGCCAATAGTTTCCATTATTATAAGATATGTCGAAAGCAAACCAGTCATTTTTTTTGAAGAAACAGGATGCTAAAGATTTTTCTCCCGATATTTTTAATAACATGTTGAAAGAATCGCTGTTTCTTACGGTTTCTTTTGCTCCACTTGTGTCTAATACACTGTAAATCATTTTTTTACTAAAACTTCCAACAAAAGCGCCCTGATAGTAGGCAAAACAGAAGAAACGATTTTCGGCAGTCAGATAAGCAAAAATGGTGGTGTTTCTGTAAAGTTCTTTTTGGGGAGCAAATAAAAATTCCTGATTTTTAATTCTTGTTTCTTCCCATTCCCGAATCTTCTGCGGCGTAGATCGATAGAGAATCAAGTCGTCGTCATCCTTGAAAGAGAGAATAATTTCATTGCCTCCGGAAATATTGGCATTACTCTGACATTCTGTATATACGGACTTTGCCACCTGAAAACAGGAAGGGTCTTTAAATAAAGCACTCGGAAAAAGTTCCGTTAAGTTTTGGGGATCGTGAGAGTAGAACAAAATATCATTCTCGGAAGGAACCAGACTGAACAGGTCTGCATGGTAAACTTCTTCATTAAACTTCAGTTTGATAAATGCATAAACACCTATGGCTATGATACTTCCAACTACGATAGAAATAAAAATAACTCTCAATACTTTTTTTGTTTGCATAAATTCCAAAAGAAAACTACATTTGTACGCAAATGTACTATAATGATTTTGTTGTACAAAGAAATTAAGTCTTTTTTTAATACATCCGTAGGATTGTTTTTTCTTTTGAGCTTTCTGCTGGTGGCCGGTTTGCTGTTATGGTCAGTGCCTGGGGCGTATCATATTCCGGGAAGCACATACGCTTCTCTGGATAATTTTTTTGCACTGCTTCCGGTATTGTTAAGTGTGCTGATTCCTGTTTTTTCCATCAACATATTTTCGGGAGAAAAAAAACACCGGACATTGGAGTTGCTGCTGACCCGGCCGATAAGAATATCCGGCATTGTCGCGGCGAAGACACTGGCGATATTTCTGATCGTCCTGTTAACATTTCTGTTGTCTTTAAGCTATTTGTTTACAATATCTTATTTTGCTATTCCGCAAGGGAATGTTGATTGGGGCGCCATTGGTGGAGCTTATTTCGGATTCCTGTTTTTGTCGTTGACATTCGTGTCGATTACAGTCCTGGCATCGTCCCTGACGTCCAATCAGGTGATGGCTTTTATTGTTGCTCTGTTTGCCTGTGTTGGAAGTTATTATGGTTTTGAGTTATTGTCTTTGCTGTTTGCATCCGGAGAGACTCAATTGTTTATCAAGAAGTTTGGTTTATTCTCCCATGTCGTTTCCATGCAGCGGGGCGTGATTGACAGTCGGGATCTGGTCGCATTGCTTTCCCTGTCGGCTTGCTGTTTTACGCTAACCTGCGGGTTGTTATCTGTTGGAAAACGTAAGAAAATGTTATGGGGAGCTGTCTTGATATTATTGTTGCCAAACATGTTGAGCGCCAACTTTCATTTCCGTTGGGATTTAACGAGCGAAAAAAGATATACGCTCAGTGAACAGAGCGGGTCAATTTTGAAAGCGTTGAAAGAACCGCTGACTGTAGAAATCTACCTGGACGGAGCGTTAAATGCCGGATTTACCCGCCTGAAAGAAGCAACTGTAGCAATGCTGTCCGAATTTTCGCTCATTACTCCGGTCAACCTCCAAGTTCGGATGATTGATCCGTATCAGTCGAAAGAGCCGGATTTTATTTCACACCTGGCTGAAGCCGGTATCAAGGGAATTGCCGTCAATGAGCGTGACATGACCGGAAAAGTGACGCAAAAAATAGTTTTTCCCTATCTGAAAATTACGGATGGAGAAGCCGCCCTCGTCGTTCCGCTGCTCATTCATTCTCCTTATAAATCCGGCGAGGAGAATTTGAATACTTCGATTGAAAATATTGAATATCAGCTAATCAGCAATATATACAGATGGACGGAAAAGCGGCAAAGAAAAATTGCTTTCCTTGAAGGACATGCCGAATTTGCAGACATGGAAATCGGAGATGTTACCGAAATGCTCAGCCACTATTATCAAATAGACCGGGGACAATTATCGAATGATATTCACCAACTGTCCGACTATGATTGTGTTATCCTTGCGGGGCCGCAAATGCCATTCTCGGAACAGGAAAAGTTTATACTGGATCAATATCTGATGAAAGGCGGTACTTTGCTGTTTCTCGTCAACGGCGTTAAATTGCTGCCGGATCAATTGGCAGCGACCGGCCAGACACCCAGCATGGTCAATGATGTCCATTTGGACGACATGCTTTTTACTTATGGTATTCGTATCAATCCCGTTTTGGTCGAAGATTTGCAATGCCTGAATATTCCGGTTAAAACCGAATTGAGTGCAAGTGAAAGCGACTTCCAACCGCTTCCCTGGCATTTTGCGCCGGTCTTGTATCCGGCAAACAACCATCCGGTAAGCAAAGATCTGATGCTCATTAAGTCGGAATTTGTCAGTAGCCTGAGTTTTGTCGGTCAACGGGTAAATCTTCAACAGATACCATTATTATATACATCTGGTCAGAGTCATTTGGTGCCGGTTCCGGATATGATTACATTCCGATCGCCGGAAGAAGCACACGATGCTTCCCGTTTCACGGCGCAGCAAGTGATGGTCGCCGCCCTGCTGGAAGGGAAATTTACCTCCGTCTTTAATCACCGTTCCGTTCCGGAAGGAATTGATGCACCGGAGATAATGCAGGAAAGTGTCCCGACCAAAATCATCGTAGCCGGAACGGAAGAAATCATCCGAAATGATGTGGAACGTACAGCATCCGGCGAGAAACTTCTCCCTGCCGGATACGATAAATATATGGATATTCAGTTCGGCAACAGGGAATTTATGCTGAATGCCGTTAACTACCTGACTGATAATGAAGGATTAATGAATCTGAAAGATAAACATCTAAAAATAAGACTTTTAGATAAAAATCGTTTGCAGCAGGCAGGATCTTTGCCGATCTGGATAAATGCCGTCTGTCCGTTAGCATTTATATCGGCCTTATTTCTAATTAATTATCGAACCCGGAGAAAAAAGTATTTTAAATAAAGTATTGGAAATCCATAGATTTTCCTTACATTTGCTGCCCATTCTTTTATAGGAACGCATATAATAAAATAAAACAAATACATTATGAGATTCGTAGTATCCTGTACATCTTTATTAAGCCATCTACAGATAGTTGGCCGAGTGATTGCTTCTAAAACTTCCATTCCTATGCTGGAAAGTTTTCTTTTCGACTTGAAAGGAACTCAATTAACCATTACAGCCTCAGATACGGAAACCCGTATGGTTACTTCCATTCAGGTGAGTGACACCAACGGAGACGGTACGGTTGCCATCGTTGCCCGTAACCTCCTGGATTCTCTCAAAGAGCTGCCGGAACAGCCCATTACTTTCGAGATTGACGAAAACAAAGGAATTGTTATTCTCTATGAAAATGGAAAATATAATTTTATCGGCGCAGCAGGAGATGATTACCCGCAATTCAAATCATTGAAAGACGGTGCAGCAGAATTGATCATCCCTTCGTTGGTACTTTCTTCGGGAATTAACCATGCTTTATTTGCTACAGCAGACGATGAATTGCGTCCTGTGATGAATGGCGTATTCCTGGATATATCGGAAGATAATATTATTTTCGTTGCTTCCGACGGACATAAACTGGTGCGTTATAAAACATTCGAAGCGAAAGGATCGGAACGTTCGTCCTTTATTCTTCCTAAAAAACCGGCCAATTTGCTGAAAGCTATTCTGCCTAAAGAATCCGGAGAATGTAAAATCCTCTTCGACGACAGCAACGCTTATTTTACGCTGGAAAATTTCCAGTTAAGTTGTCGGTTGATAGATGGTCGTTATCCGAATTACAATGCGGTCATTCCACAGGACAATCCGCATAAAGTGACGATTGACAGGTTATTATTTACCAATGCACTGAAACGGGTGGCTATCTTCTCCAATCCCTCCAGCAGTTTGGTAAAACTTCAACTTACGGCCAATCAAATCGTTGTTTCTGCTCAAGACATTGATTACTCCACTTCTGCTGAAGAAACAATTGCCTGTGTATACAACGGAGACGATATGAATATTGGCTTCAAAGGAACTTTCCTGATTGAAATACTCTCCAACGCACCTTCATCGGAAATCATACTGGAATTGGCCGATCCTTCCCGCGCCGGACTGATACTTCCTTCCGAAGACGAAGCGAACGAAGAACTCCTGATGCTGTTAATGCCAATGATGCTGAACGAATGATCTGATATATGGAATTAAACCTTAGAAATCCATTGGTATTCTTCGATTTGGAAACCACGGGTACCAATGTTGTATCCGATCGTATTGTCGAAATATCGTACTTGAAAGTCTATCCTAATGGCAAGGAAGAATGTAAAACACGGCGAATCAATCCGGAAATGCCCATTCCCGCGGAAGCAACAGCTATACACGGAATCTCGGACGATGACGTAAAGGACTGTCCCACTTTCAGGGAAATAGCCAAGTCTTTGGCCACACATATTGAAGGATGCGACTTGGCAGGATACAATTCCAACCGGTTCGACATCCCGTTGCTGGTCGAAGAATTTCTACGGGTGGACGTGGATGTGGATTTTCACAACCGAAAGTTTGTGGACGTACAAACGATTTTCCACAAAAAAGAGCAACGTACGCTTTCGGCCGCTTTCAAATTCTACTGTAACAAAAATCTGGAAGACGCCCACAGTGCGGAAGCCGATACAAAAGCTACCTACGAAGTACTGAAAGCTCAGTTAGACCGCTATGAGGATTTGAAAAACGACATAGAATATCTGTCCGATTTTTCTTCTTTCTCCAACAATGTCGACTTTTCCGGACGTATTATATACAACGAGAAAAAAGAAGAAGTCATCAATTTCGGAAAACACAAAGGGCGTTTGGTGGCCGAAGTGCTGAAATCGGATCCTGGCTATTACGGCTGGATTATGCAGGGAGATTTTTCGCTTCACACCAAAAAAGTCCTTACAAATATCCGTTTGAGAGGGCTTACCGGAAAATAATCGCTACATTCAACAAGACAGAATACTCTGTAAAGAGTTAATACTAATAGTTATGAAATATACATTTAATCTGCGCACGCTGTGGATGTGCCTTTGTTTGTTTTTAGCTGTTCAGCTTGCAGCGCAAACGGCCGAAAGTTCCCGAATCCCCTTAAAGCATGGTGCGCATCGTACCGGTAAACGTGCCGATGCCGACATGCAGCGCTGGCGCGAATACGGATTAGGTCAGTTCATCCACTGGGGAGTGTATGCTATTCCCGGCGGACAATGGAACGGAAAAACAAGTACTTATGCGGCAGAATGGTTTCGGTCGTCGGGATTAATTACCAGGCAGGAATACGATAATCTGTATAAACAGTTCAACCCTACGGATTTTAATGCCGTGCAATGGGCGAAACAAGCCAAACAGATGGGCGCCAAGTACATGATTTTCACGACCAAACATCACGATGGATTTTGCATGTGGCCCAGTAAATATACCGATTATACCATCGCAAACACTCCTTACCAAAAAGATATTGTTCGGGAAATTGTAGATGCCTACAATGCCGAAAGTATAGATGTGTATCTTTATTTCTCCATTATAGACTGGAGTCATCCCGGCTATCAGGCTGGCGCCGGGATTACAAACGACGATCGACTTAATTGGGCGGGATATACAGCAATCCCGGACGAGAAGGATAAAGCCCGTTATGAAACATTTAAAGAATTTACACGCAACCAGTTGATAGAGCTTTTGACGAATTATCCAACACTCAAAGGGCTTTGGTTTGACGGTTCTTGGGATGGTGCCTGGATGAAAGAGGCTGCATGGGTTGACGATTTGGGTAAGGAGTTGAGTGAAATGCATCCCGGACTGATTATCGGCAGCCGTTTCAGAGCGGACGAGAACGGCAAACGCCACGTGGATACAAATGGAGACTTGATAGATGATTACGACCAACGTTTTGAACGTAACCTGCCCAATACCCTCGCCGAAACAGGAGGCAATGATTGGGATTGCGTCATGACGATTCCCGAAAATCAATGGGGATATCATCGTGACTGGTCGCTGAGTTACCTCAAAACTCCTTTCGACTTGATAGAGATGATGGTAAAAGCCAATTCCCTGGACGGTAACTTTGTGATTAATTTCGGTCCCGATGGAAATGGCAATATCAGAAAAGAAGAAGCAGATATTGCCCAACAAATCGGCAATTGGATGACGATCAACGGTGATGCAGTCTATGGTGCTCATCATTCCATGCTCGAAAAGCAGGACTGGGGATATGCCACTCAAAAAGGAAATAACATCTATTTGACCGTATTAAATGTGCGGACAAACAATCAAATACGGGTAAAAATCCCCAAAAGCAACAATAAGGACAAAGTTTTCGTTATCGACAAAACCGAATTTATAGCTACGAAGCAAGCCGCTAAAATCAAAGACGGAGGCAAGTCGAACTCCTATTACCGGGATAAATTCGGTTCTTCCTATTATGACATCATCATTCCCGAAAAAATCAGGAAACAACCTCTCCCTTTTGTAATTCTTCTGCAACTGAAAGAGGTCGACAAAAAAGATTTGGAGGCTTACCAGCAAGCATTAACCTAATCTATGGTATGAATTGATTATTTTGAGTAAAAGAAAAAACAGATATAGCAAAAGTTTTTTTTACTCGGTGCTTATCTTTGCGCTCACCAGAAGTTAAATTTAAATAAGAATGATGAAAACACTAAGTTTTAAATGTTTACTGCTTGTTTCCCTCTTGATGGGAACACACGTTTACCTGTTCAGTGAAGAAATCACAAGTATCATACCCGTAGCGGAAGATGCGAGTGTACGTTCGGACAATAACGTATCTCCACCGGCTAAATTATTGGTTTACAACAATAGTTCGGGAGGTTTGAATGTTGATACTTACCTGAAGTTTGACATATCGGAGTTTGCTTCCATCAGTAGCGCCACGCTCAAACTGACCATTGCCGGATATTCTCAAACCGGCAGGAATGCAGCATGGAAAATTACGATTGCCGGCAGTGACTGGACGGAAAGCACGATTTCCTCTTCCAAACGTCCTGCCGATACGGGAACAGAAGTGGCCGCACTCGCAGCCACGCTTGGCGGTAAAGTAACCGAATCTACCAACCAGTGGATGGAAGAAACGTATACCCTTATTCCGCTGGATATTCCGTTGAACATTACGGCAATACAAGATTATTTCGCTGCAGGCAACAAAGTGATTACTTTCCGCATTCGTTTGGCCGCAGCAGTCAGCAACGGCGGTGAGATCAATCTGGCAGCCCGTGAAGCTGAAGCCGGAACATTTGGAAACGGCACCACAGTAGTTCGTACAGACCTTGTTGGCAAAGGCCCTAAACTGGAAGTGACAGGAACGCTGGAAACACAACCGGTTACACTGAGCGATCTGAAAATAAACGGAACGACTCCCGGTGAGTTCTATACTTCAAAGGCGAATTATACCATCTACCTCGATGCTGCTACCGCTTATCCTTCTATTACGCCCACTGCAACGGATGCGACGGCAGTCATCAGCGAAATTACTTACAATCCGGAGGTTTTCGATCCCAACGCTACGGCATATAATACCGCTACATTTACCGTCACCAATGGAGACAGGACGGCAACCTATACGCTCGTATTCAGGAACGAAGAGTTTGGTTTGCTCATTCAACGGATTCAAACGGAAAATGAAAAGAGCTATGATGTCGCTACATTGGCAAATACGGTTGCCGGCCACCTGACTAAATTCAGCAATGTCACCTCGGCATTCAACGATATTGACTACAATGATACTGAAGGACGCCTCCATGACTGGTTTGCCCTCACGCACATTGACCGCCTCAAAGACATGGTATTTGCCTATACAATGCCTGATAACAGTTATTATCAAAGTGACGATCTTTACGACAAAATCATTAAGCTCCTGACTTATTGGGCGAATAATCATCCGCCGGCAAACACCAACTGGTGGCATAATGATATTCCTGAACCCCAACGGCTGGGTATCCTGCTGATCCAAATGCGCAAGGGGAAAGAAAAAGTGCCCGCAACGCTCGAATCCAAACTCATAACCGACCGAATGAAACCGGGATGGCATCGAGGGACGGCTTATTTTACCGGAGCTAACCGTGTAGATATAGCTACACACTGGGTATATGGCGCCTGCCTCAACAGGGACGCTGCCCTGTTGCCAACAGCTACCAACGAAGTTTACTATCCGCTGCAGTTTGTCACTGGCGAAGGATTACAGTACGATTACTCATTCTTTCAGCATGGTAATCAGCTTTATATCGGCGGTTACGGAGACGAAATGATTAAAGGAGTTACACTCATTGCCTCGTATGTTGCCGGAACGGAATTTGCTATTCCGGAAGCTAAACGCGACATACTTGGCGCTTTCATGCTTCGAACGTGGTTGCCTTCTATTCGCGGACAATACTTGATGTGGAATACAACGGGACGCGGCATGAGTCGCAAAAACACGCTGTCGAAAAATGGCGCTTCCGTTTTTGCCGAGCGCATGATTGCCATCGATCCCGATCATGCAGCAGCATACCGCAGCGCTGTAAAACGGATGCGTAACGAAGCGCCGGCCAACTACGGTGTTTCCAACGAAAGCACACACTTCTATCGGGGCGACTATACGCTGCATACCCGCGCCAACTACAGTGCGAATGTCCGCCTGGTTTCTACCAACACGAAAACCATCGAATACGGTAACGATGAAAACCTGAAAAATTATTATCTCTCCGATGGCAGTATGAATATTGTCACCCACGGAGGCGAATATTATGATATTTTTCCTGTTTGGGACTGGACGCGCATACCGGGCGTCACCACGCCACAGCGTCCATTTGTGCAGGATCCCAATTACATACATGCCAGCGACGGTTCTTCCAATCCTTACCTGCCTCATGGCGGAAATGCGGGCAATACGGGAACTTCTACCTTTGCCGGTGGCGTGAGCGACAGTTTATATTCGGTTACGGCATACAGTTATTCGCCGGGCGGTACTTACGGAACGGGCGTCGGAGGCAAAAAAGGCTGGTTCTTTTTCGATGATGAAATCGTTTGTCTGGGAACTGCAATCAATGCGAATACTTCGGTTGCCGGTTACGACATTTTCACGACGCTCAACCAAACGCATCTGAAAGGCGATGTAAGTCATTCGATGGGAGGAACAGTCGGTACTTTGCCGGCTCAAACGGAACAGATTTACGAAACTGCTCCCAACTGGGTATGGCATGACGGCACTGGCTATGTTTTTCCTCTGGGCGGAAGCGTGGGCGTGAGCAACAAAACACAAACCGGTAACTGGTACGACATCAACATGTCCATGCCCAACGAGCCGGTGAGCGGCGATGTTTTCACGCTGTATCTCAATCACGGTAAAGCGGTGACAAATGCCAATTATGCTTACGTGCTTGTACCCGGAATGACGGCGAATCAAATGAACGAATATGCCGCGAATCTTCCTGTCGAAATACTGGCAAATACCGATTCTCTGCAAGTGGTACATCACAAAGGATTGGGTATCTGGTCGATGATATGCTACAAGCGCGCCACGTTTGAAAGCGGTGATATCGCATTGAGAGCCAACGGAGCCTGTGCCTTGATACTGAAACGGCAGGATGGGTTTTACAGCCTGCATGTTGCAAGTCCGGCGCGGGCAAGTTCCGTGTTACTGTCTACGCGCATTCCGGCTACTGCCAAAGACTGGGAATCGACGACTTACAGTCTTCCCACAGGCAATTATGCCGGATCGAGCAAAGCCTTTACGATTATACCTCAAAAGCTTACAGGTATTACGGAGACGAAAGCGAACGATTCGGTCGTGAGCGTGCATTATTATAATTTGCTGGGACAGTTTCAGGAACAGCCGCTGGATTCCGGCGTATATCTTGAAAAAAAGATATATGCTTCAAAAAAAGCAGAAACAAATAAAATACTTGTTATAAAATAAATAACAGGTTTCGATATTATATCAAAAAGCTGTCACGGCACTTAAAATTGCCGTGGCGGTTTTTCTTTATCCTTAGTTTACAGATGAAACAGCACATTTTTCGATTAAGTATCTTCTTGCTTCTTCTCTTTTCACAGGGCTACATACATGCAGAAGAGCGATACCGGTTCCGGACACTTTCGCCCGAAGGTGGTTTTTTGTATGATGGCATTCGTTCTATCTTGCAGGATAAAGACGGTTTCATCTGGATATTAATGAATAACGATCTTTGTCGTTTTGACGGTTATGAATACAAGCATTTTTATACCGGTTTCACCCAATTAGACACGGCAAAGGAATGGATACTGTACAGTATGGCAATAGATTCGAGAGGAACGCTTTTCGTCAGTACAGAAAACGGTTTATATCGCTACGACAAGTCTTCAGATACATTCCATAACATCTGCGCAGCGCCGGCAACGACTGTTAAAACAGATGCGAAAGATCATATCTGGCTCATGAGCGATAATCAGTGGAATATCCTGGATCTTGAAACGAATCAATTAAAAACGCCACTGGTTGAAGGTGAAAATATGGTTGGAGGTAAAAAGCTCTCTCTGCCGAATAGCATTTTCTGTCTAAACAATGAAGACTTGTATGTGTGCGGATACGGAAATATATACCGGTTCAACGAAACTAAAAATGAATATTCGCTATGTATCAGGATGCCGAATCCGAATAAGCGTATTTTGCAGGCCAGAGCATACAAGGGGAAGCTTTGGGTGATGGTGCAGGGCGACGGTATCTATAAAATCGACCTGTCTACGTTTTCGATAGAGGCGGTTTTCGACTTTTTCAAAGAAAACGAAAGCATTTCCGTTCGCGCATTTTACATTGACGAAAGAGGTCATATCTGGATTGGGACGATCAACGGCTTGTATGTGCTGAATACGCAGACGGGTGAATATACGCATTATCAACATTCACAGTCAGACCCTTTCAGTTTGCCGAATAATTCGGTTTGGACGATTAATGAAGATAATCAGAAAAATATTTGGATTGGCACTTATTCGGGCGCCGTCTGTTATGTTAATCCGAATGAAAAGATTCCTTTTACAACGTATTTTCCTCAGGAAAAGGCGTTGAGTCATATACCCGTCAGCGCTTTTGCCGAAGATGAAGCGTCGCTTTGGATTGGAACGGAAGGCGGCGGTATTAACCGGATGGATAAGGAGACGGGGCGGTTTTCATACTATCTGCATGAAAACGAAGGAAACGCACTGGCACATAACAATATCAAGTCGATGGTTATCGACAAAGACCGTCGCCTCTGGATTGCCATGTTTACCGGCGGATTGGATTGCTTCCATATCCCTTCCCGCCGGTTCAAACATTTCAAACAGAACGGGACGGATAATTCTTTGAAATATAATAATATCCGGAAGATAATAGCGGAGGGCGATTCGGGTTTGTGGATTGCTTATCAGGCGCGGAATTTAGTGATTTCGTTCTATTCCTTCAAAAGGCAGTCGTTCACACATTACAGTCTTGAGAAAGAAGGTAAGAATTTTTACATTTTTGATATATTGAGAGGTAAAGGTAATCAATTGTGGATTCTGAGTAATGAAAAACTCTACCTCTTGCATGTAGAAAGCGGCGCAATAACGGAAGTACAGATTAAGGCAAATACATTCATGAATTTTCACGCTTTCTGTATGGACGATTCGGGCAATTTATGGATGGGCACTATCGGTAACGGATTAATCAAGTACAAGCCGGAAACGGGCGAATACAGGATTTACGATAACTTACTGCAGCATGACGATTTTTCTTCCATCTACAGTATCTGTTACGACGATGAACGAAACATCTGGCTGGGAACGAACAATGGCCTGGTTCGTTATAATATCGACAGCAACCGGTTTTCCCGATACGACAAGAAAGACGGTGTGCAGGGACAGGTATATTATCCCCTGGCGTCGCTGAAGGGGATGGACGGGCATTTGTATTTTGGCGGAACGAACGGATTTACAGCCATCAAACCTTCGGAAATCAGTCCGAACATCTATCGTCCGCAGGCAATCATTTCGGATTTTTATATCAACTATTCACCATCGAAATCTATTCTTGAAGCAAACCGGGAGGAAATCAGCCTGAATCACAGGCAGGAGAACTTCGGATTTAAGTTCTCTTCCGATAATTACCTCATCCCCGAAAAGAACCTTTTCCGCTACCGGCTGCGAGGTTATTACGACCATTGGATTGAAACCGATGCTTCCCGGCGGGAAATACAATATTCGAAAGTCAAGGCGGGCGTCTATTACTTCGAGGTGGAAGCTGCCAATAACGACGGCTTGTGGAGCGGCTGGCCAACGACGATCAAGATTGTGAGACGGCCTAATCCGTGGCAAAGCTGGCCGGCTCTTATCTCTTACGCCCTCCTGTTTGCTGCCATCTGCTGGGTGATGGCCTATTATTTTCGCATGAAGAAAAAGCTGGAACTGCAGCTTTATCTCGAAAATATAGAAAAAAACAAGCAGGAAGAGCTTCATCAGTCGCAATTACGCTTTTTTGCAAATATTTCGCACGATTTCAAGACGCCTTTATCGCTGATTATCGCTTCGGTCGAAAAATTACACCGCGAGGGTTTGAAAGAATCTTATTACTGGATATTGAACCGCAATTCGCGCCGCCTGCTCAACCTCGTGGATGAAATCATGGACTTGCAAACGATAGAAAACGGCGTCCTGAACCTGAAGTTACAAGCGGTAGATGTTAAAGCCTACGTGCAGGAGATAGCTGCCGACTTTGCCGATTATACCGCGCAACGAAACATTGCGTTTACGGTTCATTGCGACACCGATTTCCCGGCATGTTTGAATGTGGACAAAAACATGCTGGAAAAGATCATCATGAACCTCTTGAACAACTCCCTTCGCTTCACTAAAGACGGAGGATCTATCGGCATTGAACTGCTGTCGAGCCGGCAGCGCTTCAAGTCGCCCTATTCGGCAAGGTATGCGGTGAAAGATGAAAACGTTTTTTCCGGCGACGGTTTCGTGCTGGTGATTCGCGATAACGGCATTGGCATTGAAAAGCAGGTCATGGATCGGATATTCGATCGCTTCTACAAATCCAACTCCGTCAATACGGATACTTATGTAGGAACAGGTATCGGACTTTCGCTGGTTAAAAGTCTCGTTCTGCTGCATAAAGGAGCCATCTGTGTTTGCAGCGAACTGAACAGGGGAACAGATATAGCCATTTGCCTGCCCCTGGAAAAAGCGACGCCGGAGGTGAACGAAGAGCATAAAGCGCCCGCTACCTACACGCAGGAAGAGGTTTTGTCGGAACTGCTGCCTTCCGAAAAGAAGCGTATCCTGCTGGTGGAAGATAATGAAGATTTGAAACATCTCCTGGCCGATTTTCTCTCCTCCGATTTCGATGTGCTGACAGCTTCCAATGGCCTGAAGGCTACGGAGATGCTATCGAACCGATTGATTGATATGGTTATCAGCGACATCATGATGCCGATAAAAGATGGAGTGACGTTATGCAGCGAAATCAAAAACAGGGTAGAAATTTCCCACATCCCGGTCATACTCCTTACTGCAAAGACCGGCATCGAAAGCAGAATAGAAGGCGTGGATTCCGGCGCCGATGTTTATCTGGAGAAACCGGTCGACCTCAATTTGCTGAAGCTTTCCATCCAGAATATCTTCCGTCACCAGCAGCAGTTGAAAGAATACTATGCCAAGAACCACTATGCCGACAGCACTAAACTGTTTTCCAACGAACGCGACAACCGGTTTCTGAAAGATTTCATTCAGGTCATCGAAGACAACATGAGTCACTCGGAAATGGACGTCGACCTTATCACATCGGCCTTATCCATGAGCCGCAGCAAACTGTACCGCAAAATTAAAGGCATGACCGGCAAATCCATCATCGAGTTCATCCTGAGTCAACGCCTGCGGAAAGCCGCCCGGCTCATCATCGAAAACAACCTCTCAATACGCGAAGTCATGGACGAGATAGGCATTGAAAGTCAGGCCTATTTTACGAATGCTTTCAAGAAAGAATTTGGAGAGACGCCTACGATGTTTGCGAACAGGCAGCGGGCGAAGATGTGATTTTTCTTTCTATACGATTACTGTATTCACTGAGGATAAGCGTCAACGCCCCGTCACTTGTTACATTACAAGCCGTACCGAAGCTGTCTTGAAGCCAGCAACAGCGCAATCGCCAGCAACCGCGAAGCATTACTGCCGAGTTGTGTGATAGATGGCGCAATAAATCCGATAATAATGAGCGGAATGGTAAACATGATGACGGCGCTCAACAGGTGCTGAACGGTCACCACTACTTGCATGACGCTTGCACCGGCAACAAGGCCGCCGGAGATGCCAACCAGCAAAGCGAGCGCCAAACGAAAAGGTAAACTGCGGAATATTTTTTTTATCATACTGTTGTTATTTGTTAAAAAAAAGGCGCTCCCTTGATTAAAGGGAATGCCCTCTCTTGATTGAAGCATCGAGGCTCGAACAGTCGATTCACCGAGGCTCGAACAGTCGATTCACCGGCGGTGGACGATCAAATCATCGGCGGTGAACGATCGATTCACCGCCGGTGAACGATCAATTCACCGCCGGTGAACGATCAATTTGACGAGGCTCACAACGATAAATTTCCAGACTTCGTCCCGACATTTCACGCCAAACTACCGGGCCTGCACCCGTTCCGGATGCCCTTGCCTGAATAATCTTTTCCGCGCCAACTTCTCATATTGAGTACCAGGCAAGCCATAATTTACATACGGATAAATGCTGATGCCTCCACGGGGAGTAAAAATACCGGTGACTTCTATGTATTTGGGAGACAGCAAACGGATGAGATCTTTCATGATGATGTTCACACAATCTTCATGAAAAGCCCCATGATTACGGAAACTGAAAAGATACAGTTTCAGACTTTTACTTTCCACCATCTTGACAGCAGGGATATAATCTATGTAAATGGTTGCGAAATCCGGCTGTCCCGTAATAGGACACAGACTGGTAAACTCCGGACAGTTAAACCGTACCCAGTAATCATTTTCCGGATGCTTGTTGACGAATGTTTCCAGCACTTCGGGAGCATAATCCTGCCGGTACACCGTTTGTCCGCCTAATAAGGTGAGCGTTTCCTGTTCTTTCATATCTTGCTGTTCAATGTTACTGTTTCCTTTAAATCCTTGTTTGCAAATACGCTTCCAGTCCATTCCGGCGCAGGGTGCAGGATGGGCAATGTCCGCATCCGTCGGCTTTGACGCCATTGTAGCACGTCAAGGTTTCGTAACGGACAATATCGAAGACTCCCAACTCGTCGGCCAGCGCCCATACCTCTTTCTTGTTTTTCCACATAAGAGGCGTATGGAAGATGAATTGCTCATCCATCGCCAGGTTGATGGTGACATTTGCGGAGCGTACAAACGTGTCCCGACAATCCGGATAACCGCTGTAGTCCGCTTCGGAAACGCCGGTCACAATATTTCGGATGCCGTGAGAACGGGCGACGACTGCCGCAAACGTCAGGAAAAACAGGTTCCGTCCCGGTACGAATGTATTCGGATAGGAATCGTCCGGTTTTTCCTGATCCATGATGATTGTTCCATCTGTCAATGAGTTTGACGAAAGGTTGCCGATAACAGGAGCATCCAGCAACAGAAACGGCACCTGCGCTTTTGCGGCAATACTCCGGGCAATGTCCACTTCGATAGCATGTCGCTGTCCGTAAGTAAAGCATAGCGCCCGGACATTGTCGAAATGCTTCAGCGCCCAATATAGGCAGGTGGTAGAATCCTGTCCGCCGGAAAAGAGCACCAAAGCATCGTTATTTGATTTATTTGTCAGCATATATTTGTTATACGGTACCTTGTAGCGTTTCCACTTCGGCATTAATTTTCTTCACGAGACCCTGTAAAACGCTTCCCGGGCCGACTTCCGTGAAAGAGCTTGCACCGTCGGCAATCATCTGACGGATAGATTGCGTCCATTTGACGGGAGCCGTAAGCTGGGCGATGAGATTCTTTTTGATGGTTTCGGGATTTGTTTCGGCAAGCGTACTGACATTTTGATATATTGGGCAGACAGGACTTGCAATAGCTGTTGCATGGATAGCTTCGGCGAGTTCGGCACGTGCCGGTTCCATCAACGGAGAGTGGAAGGCGCCGCCGACTTTCAGCTTCAACGCTCTTTTTGCACCGGCGGCCAGCAGTTGTTCACAGGCGAGGTCTATGCCGGGAATAGAACCGGAAATAACAATCTGTCCGGGACAGTTATAATTGGCGGGGACGACGATTGCATCTATATCAGCACAAATCGTTTCTACCGTTTCATCCGGAAGACTCAATACGGCAGCCATCGTGGAAGGTGTTGCTTCGCAGGCTTTTTGCATGGCTGTAGCGCGGGCGTAAACCAGCCGCAGTCCATCTTCAAAAGACAGCGCCTGTGCTGCAACCAAAGCTGAAAATTCGCCCAGCGAATGGCCGGCTACCATGTCTGGCCGGGACTTGCTGCCCATGATTTTGGCCAATATAACGGAATGAAGAAAAATGGCCGGTTGAGTGACTTTCGTCTGCTTCAAATCTTCGTCTGTACCGTTGAACATCAAATCTGTGATACGAAATCCGAGTATCTCATTCGCTTGCTCGAACATTCGCTTTGCTTCGGGAAACTGATCGTACAAATCTTTTCCCATGCCTGTAAATTGTGCTCCCTGACCGGGAAATATAAATGCATTCATAATAATATATGTTTTTAAAAATTGATCGTATGTTTAAATCTCATCTCTTATCTCAACAATTCCTCCCACCGCTCCATTTCGCTCGATAACTGCCGTTGCAAATCGGTAAGCCTTGCGTATAAGGTCGTGTCGGAAGCTCCTTCAACAGTATTCAGCGCGCTTTCCAGACGTGAAATTTCTGCTTCCAGTGAGGCGATTTTTTCCTCCACGTCGGCAATGTCTTTTTCCAACTTCTTTTTGAGGCGGTTTTGTTCCTTCTGTTCTTCGCGCGAAAGCTTGTTCAAGGGGATGGGAGACGATTTGTCAACCGCGTTGGAAAGCGTTTTGGATGGCGCGTTTCGTTCCAGTTCCTGCAAACTGTCTAATTTTTTCTTTTCAAGAAATTCGTAGATGCCGCCCAAATGTTCTTTCACCCGCTGGTTGCCAAATTCGTATACCTTCTCGACCAGTCCGCCGAGAAACTCCCGGTCGTGAGAAACCAGGATAACCGTCCCGTCAAAAGCAATCAAAGCTTCTTTCAACACATCTTTGGAACGCATGTCCAAATGATTGGTCGGCTCATCGAGAATCAGCAGGTTGACCGGCTCCAGGAGCAGGCGAATCATCGCCAGCCGGCTTCTTTCTCCACCGGAAAGGACGGCGACTTTCTTGTCGGACGCTTCTCCTCCAAACATGAAAGCGCCCAGTATATCCCGAATCTTTGTCCGGACATCCCCTGTAGCGACATAATCAATGGTCTCGAAAACAGAAAGCTTGGGGTCTAACAAATCGGCCTGATTCTGTGCGAAATATCCGATTTTTACCTGATGCCCTAATTGCAACTTCCCCTCGTAAGGAATCTGTTCCATGATACATTTGACCAGCGTAGACTTCCCTTCCCCGTTTTTACCGACAAAAGCAATTTTTTCACCCCGATTGATGGTCAGGTCAACCTGCTCAAAAATCAGGTGGTCGCCATAACTTTTGGCAACCCCTTCCATAATAATCGGAAACGAGCCGGAACGCGGCGCTGGTGGAAACTTCAACCGCAAGGTCGAACGATCTTCATCATCAATCTCTACCCGGTCGATTTTTCCCAACTGCTTGATGCGGCTTTGTACCTGCACGGCTTTAGTGGCCTTATAACGGAATTTTTCGATGAAAGCTTCCGTATCCTGAATTTGTTTCTGCTGGTTTTCAAACGCCCGCATCTGCTGCTCCTTCCGCTCTTTGCGAAGAACGACGTATTTGGAATAGTTGACCCGGTAATCGTAAATCTTTCCGAGCGATATTTCGATCGTTCTGCGGGTAACGTTGTCGATAAAATCCCGGTCGTGCGAAACCAGCAGCACCGCATTCGCCTGTGTTGCAAGAAAATTCTCCAGCCACTGGATAGATTCGATGTCCAGGTGATTGGTCGGTTCGTCGAGCAATAGGACATCCGGCTTTTTCAGCAAAAGTTTGGCAAGCTCTATGCGCATCCGCCAGCCTCCGCTGAACTGGTGTGTAGAACGGCCGAAATCTTCCCTCCGGAAGCCCAAACCCATCAATGTTTTCTCTATTTCCGACTGATAATTGTTTCCGCCCAGCAAAAGCAGTTGCTCGCTAAGCGAAGTCATTCGGTCAATAATATTGTGATAATCTGCGGATTCGTAGTCTGTTCTCTCCGTTAGCGACAAGCTGAGCCGGTCTATCTCGGCTTCCATCTGGTGGAAGTGTTCAAAAGCCAGCGCCGCCTCTTCCTGTACGGTGCGGACATCGCTCAAATTCATCTGTTGAGGAAGATAGCCGATGGTGATATCTTTCGGAATAGAAACACGTCCGGAGGTCGGCTCCTGCAAGCCGGCAAAAATCTTGAGCATGGTCGACTTCCCTGCGCCGTTTTTTCCTACCAGCGCAATCTTATCCTTTTTATCTACGACAAACGAAATTTCATCAAAAAGATTATATCCACCGAAAGAAACACTCAGACTGTCGACCGAAATCATAGACCAACCGCTTTTAGCCAGGCATTTTTCATCAATACAGCGCCGGCAATGGACGGATGTACGCCATCTGCTCCCCAATAGTCGACAGGCGCTTTTTTCAGCGCCTGGTCAAAGACCGACTGGAAAGGCACAAATATAGCCTTAAACTCTCTGGCTAAGGTTTGAGCGGCTTCTCGGTAGGCATCGAAAGCAGGATACCAGCTATTGTCCAGACTTTTTCCGCCCTTGATGGTGAATGGCTCACATATAACTAACTGTATGTTAGGAAGCTGAGATTTAGTGTCCGACAACAGTTTCCGGTAATCATTGATATACGTCTCAATAGTGCCGGCATATCCACCCGATTTTGTGTGCCAGAAATCGTTGACGCCTATCAGGATGCTCAGCACATCGGGTTTCAAGTCCATGCAATCCTTTTCCCAACGCTCCTGCAGTTGATAGACTTTATTGCCGGAGATACCGCGGTTATATATTTGCAGATTTTTGTCGGCATGTACCGCCAATAATTCGGATGCTGTATACAGCGAATATCCTCTTCCCAGCATGTCGCGGTCGTTTACTTTGTCTTCTTTTTCCCTGTCCCGTCCGGCATCCGTAATAGAATCGCCCTGAAGCAGGATGACGGCGCCGTTTTTCAGTTTTAAATCGCTGGCTGTCATTTCGCGTACTTCCGGCATGGCAGCTTGTATGATATTCGGAAACAGTGCAGCGCTTACTCCTGTCAGCGCCACACTTTTAATAAATTTTCTTCGGTTAGGCATGATATTCATCATTTTACCACAACTTCGACGGATATTCACCCTGTGCAATCAGGTTATTGATTTTATCGACAACCGACTGACGGTCGTCGGCATACGTCACTCCAAACCATTTGGAAGGCGTATCCAGTACCTTTACACGGGCAATGCCGGAAGTAATCAAGTGATTCACCAGCAGTGGAATAAAATACTCGACTTTAATATTTTCCTGATTTTCTTTCAGGAAGTCAATAAAATAATCTTCCGAATACTGGAAATATTCGGGCGTAAATCCCCACATGTTCATGGAAACAGGCGTATTTTCTCCGGCGGGCACCAGTTGATCGCTTTCATCTTTATATTTGATGACGCCATCGCTGTCACGGACAATATAGGTACGTTCGACGACGGTAGATAAATATCCTTTATCGTCTGTTTCGCAAATGCCACGGGCAACGGATCCGCTTTCCGACAGCGTATTGCCCAGCCGGTAGCCGACCATGCAATAATCGTCCTTTTTATTTTCCAGTCCCGACAGGTAATCGGCCAGAATCTTGTAGCTTTCTTTTCCGTAGAAATCGTCGGCATTAATCACTGCAAAAGGCTCTTTGATAGCATCTTTACCCATAAGTACGGCATGATTGGTACCCCAGGGTTTAACTCTTTCCGGATGAACGGTAAAGCCTTTGGGAAGATAATCCAGTTCCTGAAATACCCACTCTACCGGGATTTGATGAACGTATTTTTTGATGATTTTTTCACGGAAATCATCTTCAAAACTGTGACGGATAACGAATACTACTTTGCCGAATCCGCCCCGGATAGCGTCGAAAATAGAGTAATCCATGATCGTTTCTCCGTTCGGACCTAATCCGTCGAGTTGTTTCAATCCTCCGTAACGGCTACCCATGCCGGCGGCAAGAACAAAAAGTGTTGGTTTCATAAGCTAATTATTGTGTTTTTTGAAATTGAAGCCCCAAAGGTATGAATTTTCTCGCTAACTTTGCACGCAAAAAAAGGATTAAATTATGATTGATTTCAACAAATACATCTTGCCTAACGGATTACGACTGCTTCATCATCGGGATGTATCGACTGCCATGGTAGCGCTTAATCTCGTCTACAATGTGGGTTCCAGGGATGAAAATCCCGAAAAAACAGGTTTTGCTCATTTATTTGAGCACCTGATGTTTGGCGGATCCGTACATATTCCGGCCTATGACACGCCGGCACAGGAAGCCGGTGCGGAAAATAATGCGTGGACGAGCGACGATGTTACCTGTTATTATATCACCCTTCCTGTCCGGAACATAGAAACGGCCTTTTGGCTGGAATCGGACAGAATGTTGTCGCTCGCTTTTTCGGAGCAAAGTTTGGAGGTACAGAAACAGGTTGTGATAGAGGAGTTTAAACAATGCGCCTTGAATCAACCTTATGGAGATGTGCCGCATCTCATACGGGGATTGACATATCAAGTGCATCCCTACCACTGGCCTACCATCGGGAAAGAGTTTGCCCATATCGAACAGGCAACATTGACCGATGTCCGGGATTTTTTCTTCCGCTATTATGCGCCGGACAATGCCGTTTTATCGGTTGCCGGCAATATTTCTTTGGAAGAAACCATACGCCTGGCCGAGAAATGGTTTGCTCCCATCAACCGACGAAATGTCGTTAAACCGACACTCCCCGAAGAGCCTCGGCAAACCGCTCCCCGTTTCCTGCAAGTAGACCGGCATGTTCCTGCCAACGCGATCTACAAGGCATATCATGTCTGTGGACGCACGGAGGCTGCTTATCATGCCTGTGATGTGCTGTCCGACCTGTTGGCGCATGGCCGCTCTGCCCGTTTATATCGTCATCTGGTGATGGAGCAACATCTTTTTTCCGAGATAAATGCCTACATGTCGGGGAATACAGACCCGGGATTACTGTATATTACAGGCAAACCTTCGCCGGGCGTTTCGCTGGAAAAGGCAGATAAAGCCATTCAGACAGAATTACAGCGGATAAGCGCCGATAAGGTACCGGAACGGGAATTGGAAAAGGTGAAGAATAAATTTGAATCCAACGATCTTTTTTCCAATATCAATTATCAGAGCAAAGCCACCAATCTGGGCTTATTTGAATTATTGGGAGATGCTTCCCTCATTAACCGGGAAGTATCCGAATACAGAGCCGTCACACCGGAACGTCTTCGGAATGTTGCTGCGGAAATATTTGATGAGAAAAACAGTTCTACGCTGTATTACTGCGCACTTGCCCGCTAAGAGTTTTACTTGGTAAGTGAAATTTCAATTATTTTTTGCATGAATATTTGTTTTTCATCTTTTTTGCATTACCTTTGCGCCCAAACTTTTTAAAAGTGAAAAG
>JAISFI010000308.1 GCA_031263685.1 Dysgonamonadaceae bacterium
GGATCTTCTCCAAAAGTTTCGCCGGTACGTCCCCAACGGGCATCACGCGTAATTTCTATGTTGGGTGCAAAAGTCCAGTGAGAGCCGGCAGCACGTACTTCCAAGGCCGTTTGGCGAGAAGACTCTTCCACCAATTCGGGACAAAACATGGAGGCTTGTCCAATAGCGCTTGGATAAACTGTCGCTCCCCTGTACAGGGCATTCCCATGAACAGCATCAATGCCCAGCAGCAACGGAATTTGCAAGCGGCTTTTCATAGCCAAGCTTTGCAAATAGTTCGCTTCCTCTATATCCAGTACATACAGAAACGATCCTATCAGGCCTTTTTCGGTCAGGGCTACTACGCTGTCGCCATTCATGCCGGGATAATAACCTTGGGCGTGGCTTTTTTCCATTTCCTCTACGCTGAGGCTGGCTTCTGCTTCGCGAATATGATTGATTCCAATATACTGGCACATCTGCGCTACTTTTTCTTCTAAAGTCATTTGCGATATCAGATTTTTTACGCGCTTTTCGACAGGTTGCGAGGCGTCTTTGTACAGTTGCTTATCTCCGGTACAGGCCGAAAACATCCATACGATGCTCAGGAAAGTGATTGAAAAATTTGACTTCATTTGTTATTGTCCTGTGTTGAAAAATTTATACTACAAAATTATGTACAAAACCCATTTCAAGTGTTTTCATTTGGGTAAAAATGGTTTGACAGTTGTTTTTTATGCATTTAGTTTTTCCCTATTTTACTTGGACTGATACCAAATTGTTTTTTGAAAGCCGTACTGAAATATTTTGTATCCGTAAAACCGGTCATAATGGAGGTTTCGAACACGTTATACTGCTTTGTCAACAACAATTCTTTGGCTCTGTTGAGGCGATAAATCCGTATAAAGTCGTTTGGCCCCTGGCCGGTGAGGGCTTTCAGTTTATTGAAAAGCGTTGAACGGCTCATGTACATCGCCAGACAAAGGTCATTGATCGAAAACTCGGAATGATCCAAGTGTTCTTCTATGATGGAAGTAATTTTATCCATAAATTTTTTATCCAGTGGATTTACATACTGCACTTCCTCCGGCGCTTCGTTGGGCAAGGAGAGAATTTGTTTTCTTTTTTCACTGTTTTGCAGCATATTACGGATACGAGCCTGTAAAATAACAATATCGAAAGGTTTCGTAATATAGTCGTCGGCGCCGCAGTCAAGTCCTTTAATGATGTTTTTTTTGTCGGCCAATGCTGTGAGCAGAATGACCGGAATATGGCTGGTACCCATTGAGTTTTTCAGTTTGAAACACATTTCATCGCCGTTGAGGTTGGGCATAAAATTGTCGGAAACAATTAAATCGGGGTTTATTTCCGGCGTTTTTTCCAGTGCATCCTGTCCGTCGGTCGCCTCAAAAATCTGATAGCTTTCCGAGAGTTTTGCTCGCAAGTATGCCCGCATATCATCGTTGTCTTCGACGAGCAGGATTTTGGGATTGTTCAAGTGTTCATCCGACGTTTGCAGCGAGGAAGAATGACTTGTTTCTATCGTATCTTCGTCTTTTTCTTCAATGATGTATCCTTTTAGCAATTCTTTTTTCAGGAAATATTGTTTTCCCTTGTGAAACGTGAGGCGAAATTCTGTTCCAATATTTTCACGACTCGAAAACGAAATAGTTCCTTCGTGCAGGCTGACCAGTTCTTTCGTGAGCAACAGCCCGATTCCACTGCCTATTTCTTTGGAATTGATAGCATTGCGGGCACGAAAGAAACGGGTAAATATATATTTTTGTTCCGAGATGGGAATGCCGATTCCCGTATCTTTAATTGTCAAAAGCCATTTTTTTTCGTTTTCCGAGGCTTCCAGATAGATGCTTCCCCCTTGCGGCGTATATTTTATGGCATTGGCCAACAGGTTATTGACTATTTTATCCATTTTTTCCCGGTCAAACCAGACATTCAGTTTCTCGAAATGAATTTTCGGAATCAGGCTGATGTTTTTGCGTTCGGCCTCGACTCTAAACTGTACTACTTTTTCCTGCAAGTATTTTTTCAGTTCGTTTTTGGAAATAATCAACCGTAACGATGACATATCGGCCTTTTGAACATCCAGCAGTTGCGAAACCATTTGAAAAATCTTATCGGCATTACGAATGGCAATATCCAGCGCTGTTTTTCCATTTGCCGACAGGTTTTCTTTGTCCGACAAATCGTTTAACGGCGCTTTTATCAGTGTTATCGGGGTACGAATATCGTGGGCAATAGAGGTGAAGAAACGAATTTTTTCTTTCGACCGCTGTTTTTCCATCGCATTTTTGAAATACAGGAAGACAAACCACAGTACAACCAACAGCAAGGCAATATACACAAACATCGCCCAAATCGACAGCCAAAAAGGTGATTTTACGCTAATATCCATCATTCGTTCATCAAGAATCTGCTTGGTGTTTGCGTTCAATGCTCGCAAGCGGAACAGGTAACTGCCCGGACTAATATTTGTGTAGGCCACTGTTTTCGTGTTGAGTATCTCATGCCATTCCGTATCAAACCCTTCCAGCTTGCAGGCGTATGTTATTTGTTGCTGCGAACGGTAATTAATGGAAGCGAAATCGAATGAAAACGAGTTCTGGTTATGTCGCAAAACAATGGCTGCGGTTTCGTTGATGGCTTTTTTCAACGGAGAATTATGCTGATTTATGCCAACGGAATTGTAAAAAAGTTTGAAGTCTGTGAAAATCAAACGCGTTTTCAGCTCCGTATCGTCAAAATTTTGAGCTGGAAATTCGATAACACCATCTACTGTTCCGAAAGCCAATCGGTTGTTTTTCCGCTTGGTGGAAGCATAAGGAACGAAACTTGTATTATGCAGGCCTATCAATTTACTGATGTCCGTAAACTTCCGGTTGGTCATGTCGAAACATAACAGCGTACGCTCGGTAGTTATCCAAATCAGTCCCAAGTCATCCCCTTCCATGCTGAGAATGTTGTTCGAAGACAATCCGTCTTCAATCGTAAATTTCTGAAATTCATCTGTTTGAGGATTAAACAGTACTAAACCGTTTCCCTCTGTACCCAGCCACACTTCATTATTGCCGGCTACATAAAATTTGCGTACCGTACTGGTTGGCAGTTTTTCTCCAAACCGGGAGTAGGATTTGCATTGCAAACTGCGGAGATCAAAGATGCAAAAGCCAATAGATGTCCCGAACAGTAACCGGTTTTCGTCTAAAGACGCAACTTCGCCCAATATTTCAAAATCAAATATCCGGTAAGAATTGTCCGCCATATTGTAGCAAGTCGTTCCACCCCACAGGCCGCCAATCCAAACTGTTTCTCCCTGGGCATAAAGCGAATAAACATAATTCGTATTGATGGAAGCAGCAGGCTTTGCTTCATCTTTCATGAAATGATCCATTTGCCCGCTTTTTTTGTTGATCCGATAAACACCGATGCCATAGCTTCCTGCCCAAATATTTCCCCGACTGTCCTGGCAAAAGGATATAATTACGATTTTTCGTTTCCGGTCGGTAAGATAATGTTTCCAGCGTTGCGAGCGGGCTTCGTAACAGCTCACGCCGTTGTTTGTGCCAATCCATAAATCGCCGTCCGAGTCTTCAAAAACGGCATGTACCTGATTGTTGATTAAAGAATTAGGCTCATTCAGCACATGCCGGTAAACAGAAATCTGCATCAGTAGCGGATCAATAATATTGACGCCATTGGCAAATGTAGTGACCCACAAACAATTATTTTCGTCCACGAGCACATCGTATATCTCATTGCTTGTCAGTCCGTCTCCCATATTTTTATCCGCATCGTAATGCGTAAGCAACAGATCTGTTTCTCTGTCAATGATGTACAGGCCTGCGCCGTCCGATCCTATCACGATGCGATCATCATCTACAACATTCAGCGAACGGACTGAGATATACGGAATGGCGGGAAAAAGTGAGCGCACGGTTTGCCGTTTGGTATCGTAAACAAACACGCCTTTTTCGGACGTTGCCACGTAAATTTTATGCTGACAGCAGCGTAACGATTGGATTGTTCCGATGTGATCGCCCACCGTAATCTGTTGCTGAATGTAGAAATCGCCATTTCGCCTCGTATCCACAATAAACAAACAATCTTTGCTACCTACAACATAGCTTCCATTGTTGTTCTGTACCACACAGGTCGGATCTTGGACGGGAAGGATGCTAAACTCCTTTATTTCATCGGTTTTTTTATCGAAAATATGCGCTCCTGCACTGGAGAAAATCCAGATTCGCCCCTCCCGGTCATAGTAAAACGAACGAATTAACAGATGGAAGGAGTTAAGCTGCTTGCGAACATCCAATAGCAGTTCAAAGCGGTCCATCCATTTATTGTATTTAAACACTTTGCCGTCTTGTGTTGCCGTCGAAACAACTCCCTGTTCATCGACCACCATTTGCGTATAGCTCGGATAATTTTCATAAACAAAGTTGCCTTCCTGCAATTTATACTCCTTTACTGCCGATCCGTCGAAACGGTTGATCCCATTGTAGGTTACAAACCAGATGAAACCGGCGCTATCTTTCTTTACCTGAAAAACCTGATTGCTACTTAACCCGTTACTTACATTAAGGTAACTGAATCCCTGCGAAAACAGCATGGGCATTATGCCCAGCAAAGAGATAAGTAAAATGATTCTTTGTTTCATCTGTATTTAAAAACGGCTGTTATTATTTATTCATGTTACGCAAGAGCATCATGCATGGTCGCGGCACATGCACATGTACATACGCCACTGTTGTGTGTCTACATACGCCACTGTTGTGTGTCTATATACACCACTGTTGTGTGTGTACATACAACACTGTTGTGTGTGCACATACAACACTATCGTGTATGTACATACAAGGCGGTCGTGCAGGATGCTTTTGCGTAACATAAGTTATTTATAAAAAATACTGTCCTTCTTCCTTCAATCTTTTCCGAAGCAATTGGACATCAATTTTATGGACATCATTTTTCGATTGCTTAACGGCATGAGCGGCAGCCATTCCCGCAGCTTCGCCGGTAACGAGGCAAGGCGGCATTACTCGCAGACTTCCGTAGGCTTCCTCATCGACAGAGATGCAACGTCCGGCGGCAATTACATTCTTCAGACCTTTGGGCGTGAGGCAACGGTAGGGTATGCCGTGCGATTCGCCTTTTCCATAAAATTTAGCTCCGTGTCCGGCCTTGTGAACATCAATATAATAACTGTTGCGACCTATTTCGTCATCGAAAGTGCGGCGCGCCATCCAGTCTTCGGCAGTAAGCATGTAATCGCCTTCTATCCTTCGACTTTCACGTACGCCGAGTACTGCTGCCGTTCGGTTGAGAAAAGAGCCGCCAAACGTTTGAGGCTGTAATTCCTGCATGGCTGCCAAATACTGTGTTGCAATTTGCCGTCCGGTAATCATGGCTTCCGACAGTGCCCATGGATTGGTACTATCTACATTGACCAAATGTCCGGCATTGAACGAAACCACGCCAGGGCCAGTCAGGTTGTCGTTGAAATGACTGTCGATGAGCGGATATTTCCCCGACTTAACGGCTTGATGTACCGGCGCACCCGGATTGTCATTGTGCAAGCGATGGCCATTCAGGTAATGATAAGTGTCTACGTTGGCAAAAGAAAAGCACAGGGTAGAACTTTGCACCACCCCTTTATCGTCGCCCTGTTTGAAAGGAGCGCCGGCCCATGCTGCCAAATCGCCGTCGCCGGTAGCATCGACATACACTTTCGCCTTGAAAGCCACGAGTCCCGATTTATTGGCAACAATGATGGCATCGACCGTATCGTTTGCCGATTTTTCTACTGCCGCCAAACGTGAGAAAAACAACACCTTCGCACCCGAATCCACCACCATGCTGTCATAAACCGACATTAAATATTCGGGATTAATCCGCACCCAATACAAATTATCTTTCTTTTCGTGCGGAACGCCTTTTTTGGATGCGTTGAAAATTTTTTCTGCCAGTCCGCGATAAATGATTTTTTCGCCATCGGAAAACGGACACCACGCAGGTACCAATCCGAGTGTCCCCATGCCGCCGAGCTGTCCCGTTGCCTCTATCAGCAGGGTTTTAGCGCCTTCGCGGGCAGCCGAGATAGCGGCCGTACAGCCTCCGGGACCACCGCCAATCACGATAACATCCCACTGTGAATCGACAGATATTTTGGGTTGCTTTACAGTTGATGTATTGGCTACACTAAGATTCCGGGCGCTCATAAAGTTGGATGCAACTGTAGCTGCCGACAACAAACCCAGCTTCTTCAAAAAATTTCTTCTTGCTTCCATTGTTTTTCAATCTATTCATTTTATAACAATCTCTTGGGTGATTTTCCCCATTTCGACCTGATATTTTCCGGATTTCCAATCATCAATATCTATCCATCCGGCGCTTTCGCCGCCTGCTTTGCAACCGATCATAAGGTAGCGCAATAGCTGTCCATCCAACGAAACTTTCAACGGCCAACTGTTGATTCTTTCGCCGGCAAGATCCGTTGAAGCAACGGAATAGGCGAGGTGTTTCCGTCCGTCTTTTACCGTCTGTTCAACATGCTGCACATCCAGCGACAGCGGAATCCTGTTTTGCGTTGCAAGATCCCATTCGCCGGGCGCGACATTCAAGCCTTCGACCATCAGATGCGGCGACTTCAAAACGGACGATGCACGTACCCGTACCGAGATCTCACTGCTTTCACGGGGCAATAGCGTTAACGCGTTGTCTGTCCAAAATGAAGGAAGTATTTCCTGTCCCTGATAGCCTTGAATAAGCTCCAGCATCACATGCACCGCAGGAACTGCCGATTGATTGGTCACTTGGAAACGATAGATGTTTTCACCGTTCTCTTCGCTTATCGAAACCACTTGAACGGCGAGGCTGGCAAGCGACATTTTTGTCAATGCACTCCATTGCATATCCCGTTGATACCAGGTAACCGTTTTGTCAACAAGCGCGCCCTGGGAGTTGTATAAGTACATCAAGACAAAGTGCAAATCTCCATCATTCAGCCATTCGGAAAGTTTCATCAGCTTTGCATTTGCGTTTTCGGCGGCGCTTGCCTGCTGTTCGAATGTTTTTTCCGTTTTCCCGTCAGGGGTCAGCACTTCAACCGTAGCCCTGTAATTTTCCAGTTTTACCGGCAGGGCATTGATAAGCTGTACTTCCAAATCTTCCACATCCAGTTGAATATGCACCGGTTTTAGCGCCGAACGCGAACTGTAATAGCCGGCATTCGGTCGCAGATAATGGTCGTAAAGCTGCCAGTTGAAACTGCCCCACGCCGCATTTGTTTTCCACAGCGTAGTCCCGGCATTGCGTGGCCGGGCAGCATTGGCAGCCTCAAAGATAGCACGGTAGGCCGTATTGTTGTACAAATCGCCCCACCACAAATATTCGGTGATGTTTGAAGGATTTCCCAAGTCTTCGCGCATAATTTTGTCGAGCGCCTGCATCGCAAATCCGGTAGCGTCGTGATAGCCCATCGACTTGTTGAGTGGAAATTTGCTGCCCTGAGCGGCATATAAATCCGGCTCGAACTTCGCCAGTGAATTGATGGGCGGAACAGAGGCCAAACCGATTTCGTTGCGGCTCTCGAAAGTGGCGGCAGTCTTGTACATGCTGTAGTATTCGGGTAAACGCCGCATTTCCCACGGGCCGCCGGTATAGGTGCCGATTTTTATATGGCTCCATTCCGGCTGTTCGTGCGAAGAGGCAATAAACAGTCGTGTGCCGTCCATAGCCGGAATTATATCGTTCTGCAAAGCCACACCTGTGTTTTTTTGCGGTGCGGCTTCATTCGCGCCACAGTAAATATACATGGAGGCATATCCGCGAATACGCTCAATATTATCGATCATATTGTCCATGTAAAGCGCGGAATCGACAGCGCAGGGATGCCAGAAATAACCGCTGCCGGGATTCGGATCCTTGCGGTAATCGGGGCTTACAGTTGTGCGCATCAAGTCCTGCCAGACCAGCAAGCCGTATTCGTCGCAAGCATCGAAAAAAACATCGGGCGGTATCATGCCGCAGCCGTTGATGCGCACAAATGTTGCATTGCCTGCCGCCATGAGGTGCACTTCGTCTCGATAGCGCTGTGCATCCCACGTTAGCATCATATCGGGAATCCAGGCGCCGCCCGACATGCGGATGGTTACGCCGTTTACTTCAAAAGCGCGTCCCTGACTTTCGAGCAGGTAGCTACCAAACTGCCGAACACCAAAACGGCGCGTTTCCTCACTGCTTACTTTACCACCCAGCAAGGCCTGAATTTTCACCTTATACAAAGGCTGATCTCCATAAGTGTTGGGCCACCATATTTTCGGATTTTTCAGGATTAACTCCGGAAAATCTTTCGGGTCGAAAATAATTTCTTTCCGCTCGTTGGCTTTTATCGTAACTTGTTGGGCAATTTTGATGGTTTCGCCTGCAAAACCATCGGGGAAGATTTGCGCCTCAATGCTTGCTTTTTGTGTCTTGGAAGAAGCATTCTTTAGATACAGCCGGATTTTAGCTTCGGCTTTCTTCAAATCGGGCAAATCGAGCTGGGTAAACACCGCCGGATCGCTTACACGCACGGCGCCGGTAGCAGAAAGCCATACGTGGCGCCAAATTCCTATATTTCGATCGGGCACCGATGGCATCCAATCCCAGCCAACGGTGCAGTACATGGTTACATCGCGTGTAATTTCGGCGTCGCCGGCATTGGGTCCCAAGGCGCCCGACAAGCCGTCGATTTGTGCGTGAACAGGATTTCCCGGATGGTCGAGCGGATATATGCAAACAGCAAGCACGTTTTTGCCGCCCACTACCACATTGTCCGATACATCCAAGCGAAAACGCCGGAACATCCCTGCGATTGTATCCTTTTCGGCTATTTTTTTTCCATTCAGCCAAATATCGGCGCGGTAATTGATGCCGTCGAAGTTGAGCCAAACGGTTTTCGTCCGGTACGATTCCGGAACGTCGAATACGTTGCGGAACCAGTACGGTTTAGACCAGGGATTTTCTCCGTTGGACAGGTGACTGTATGGAGCCAGTCCGTACTTTTCGTTATATTCATCGCTGGCGTCGGGTATCTGCATGTTATTCAAGCCTATGTAGGGGTTGGGATACACTCCATGGTTGACCAGCACGCCCAATGCCGTTACTGGCGCCGTCGTGCCATACCAGTCACTGGCGCCGTATGAACGAGTAGAAAATAACTCGCCGGTATTTCCGCAAAGAGCGGATTCGCGCATTTGCCAGTGATCGTATAGCAATACGGCATCGTCCGGCAAATGAGTTAACGGCTCTTTACCGCACAGCGACAGGGAATGAAGGTGCTGCGCCTGTAGCGTCGAAACACAGAAAAGTAAACTGAAAAGGATCGTTTTAGGGAAATACATGGTGATGCTATGTTTTAAATTTCATTCAGCAGGCACATTACACGGTGTATATTTCCTCCCGCACATTGCGGGAAAAGATTTACACCCTGTATTTTCTTTCCCGCACATTGCGGGAGAAGATTTACACCCTGTAATTTCTTTCCCGCACATTGCGGGAGAAAATTTCACCCTGTATTTTCCTTCCCGCGCATCGCGGGAGAAGATTTACACGGTGTATATGCCTTCTGATGTGGATTCCGTCATGCTATTTCAAAAATTTAAGCACTTCGTATCCTTCGTTTGTACTGATTTTTGCTACATAAATGCCTTTCGGCAGTGTATTTAGATGCAATGTTGAAGTGCGGGGCGCAGCGATGCTCAGGCTTCCGTCTATCCCGAAGACTTCGATTTTGGCATCGCTTTCAACAATAACAGATTGATCTGTTGTGCTGTAATAAGCCTTACCTGCATTGTTTTTCGGCGCTTTTATAGCGCTTGCGCCGCCATTCCAGGCGCCCGTAATTTCTATCTTGTTCAGGTGAACGCTGCAAGTGGCCTCATCTACCGAAATACGCAAATCCATTGCCTTCATTCCGTCATATTGTATGGCTGTGTGATAGGGAGAAAATTTGTCGTATTCTATCACACCGCTTTCCAGTTCGTTCCATTCAAGCGTGCCGCTTTCCCGGTATAAAACGTTCATATAGGTTGTTACGCCATAAGATGCATCTCCCGAAGCTGCGTTCAGGTTTCCGAAGTCGATGTTTATTTCGTAGTCGTTATAGCCTGCGGTTGGAATATTGAAGAAATCTACATGACTTCCTTTCGGAATGCGGAAAAAGCTGGCCAGGTTATTATAGAGTTCGCCGGTCCATAATTGTGTAAAAATGACGTTGTCGATCGACGAAACCGGCTGGATACCGCCGTTCATCGAAGGACAGTTTTCATTGGTCGTATTGGTAGCCCAATACGGCGTGGGCGTGTCGAACTGCTCGAAATAAAGCGTATGAAATTCACTTTCCGTTGCTTTCAGCTTCAAATCATCGAAATAGCAGACGGTTCCGCTCAGGTCTGGATTTACCTGCTCTTCATTATCCGGATTTTTCCCGCCGGGACTCCAGTCGGAATTAAAGCCGATGGCCAGGGCGCGAATTTTGTTTGAAGAGGGAATTTCGATGGATAATTCGTGCCATTGTCCGTCGCCTTCTATCGGCTCGAAGAAACGCGCTGCGGTAGGTGTCGTCGGGTATAATACAACATTGTACGTTGTATCGGGGAAGTTGTCGTTGGTGAGTACCTTGTATTGGATTCGTCCTTTCACACCGGGCGGAATCAAATATTTTAATTCGATTGTATTGTATATTTTCGAATCGGGCTGGGGATTAAAATAGACGCCTTCGTACTGACGGGGCGACCGGTGGTCGTATTGCCCTACCCAGTCGGAAGAATTTACCGCATCTTTATTCGGATTGGTGACCTTGATGATTGTATCCGGGCCTGTGTCCAGGTAGTTTTGATGTACGGCATCCGTGTAATCCAGCACGGGATCAATGTTGTCGAAATCGAAAATAACGATATCGGGCGCCACTTCGTATGCTTGCGCCGTAAATGCGACCGAAATGCTCAGCGCACATACAACTGATACAAACTTTCTCAGCATTGTTTTCATGTTTATTTTTCTTTATGGATGAATACTTTGGTGATGATTTCTTTGCCGGACGGGTACTGCTGGCGAGCAATATACAGTCCCGTTTCCAGGGGATGAGCAATTGCTACGCCCTGCATCGTATAGTAACGTGTAGCTACCGGCAAGTTGTTAGCGATTGTCTGAGGCGCAAGGATGCCGGTTTTCTGGTCGAAGACGAATGTAACATGAACCGTATAATCTTCTTTTATACAAGCTATGGTATATTTGTTATCTGCCAGTTCCGAACGTTTATCTACGCCGTTGACGGTAAATTCATCTACAAGATAATTTGCGTTCGGCGTAACTTCGACCGTTACATCATCGCCTGCCTTTACGTCTGTGTGCGTAGATATGGAGCCGTTTTCTCCGGCGGTGGCGGTAACTGTGACCTCAAATTTCAGGTGGGCGGGGTAGGTGGCAGGTTGTGCCGAGGCAGGGAGTTTTTTCAGTATGGGCAATGGATAGTAATCGTTGGACATTGTCCAAGTTTCGTCGAAATCCCAGTTGCAATCGGTTTTCTCGATTGCATAAGTACTTTGGTCGATGAGTTGTTGCGCCGTTTTGTTGATACCATGCTTGTGTCTTGCTTTTCTGTCGTCGGCCGTAGCATCATCGGCATTAATCACACCGTCAGGGTCAATCTCGTGCCATGTGTTACTGTAGTCGCTACCGGTGTAGTTATACAGGCGGATTTGCGTTGTTTTCAGGCCATAGATATTGTCGGCAAAAAGTTTAGGGTTGCCACCATCGGCAAAACCGCCGATGAATCTGCCTGTTCTGCCACTTCCCGTTGCCTGTTCGCCGATTATTGTATCATTCATTGCGAACGACGAGTTGATTTTAACAAGCCCATCCGGCGATTGATATTTACCAATGATTCCGCCTACTGCACTCTGAAAATATCCTTTCAACAGACTTACGTCGCAAGTAGAATATATGCGGTTGATTTTAATGGTTGCATCATTTTGGAATGTTGAACCCAATACGCCGCCCACTTCTCTAAAACCGGACACACTGCCTGTTGTATAGCAGTCCTGCAAAACGGTTTGCGCCTTGTTTCCCCAGAAACTTCCGGCCAGTCCACCGATGTTATAACCGTGACCGCTTTCGTTTTTCCCGACAACGGTAGCGCTTACATAAATTCCCGACACGATGGAGTTGCCCATAGCGCCCGCCAATGCACCTACATTATAATCGCCGGATATTGTTCCTGCAACGATTCCCAAGTCTTTGACGGTAGCGCCTTTGGTAAGCCCGCTATTGGCTGGAGTTGCTCCTAATGCATCGGTTCCGTTCAAATACCGGTAATCGCCTGTTGCGCCGAATAAGCCGACGAAAGCGGTATTCGGACGGTCAATCCACAATCCCGAAATGACGTGTCCGTTGCCGTTGAAAACGCCTGTGAATTTTGCAGTTCCGTTGCCAATCGGCAACCAGCCTTCCGTCGGATAATTTTCTGCAATATAATCGGTCAGGTCAATATCGGCATCGAGTGTAAATGTGCCTGCCAGGTGATTACGTACATCATCCAGTTCGGCAGGGGTAGTAATATGATAATCACCATCGGCTAAGGTAATGGAAAGCGAAAGATCGGTAAGCGCCGGATACAAAGCATTGTTCAGCGCTACGGTGATCGTTTGCCCTATCTGTGCATCGGCAAAAACAAAAACACCACCGTTCGACGAGACAGGAGCAACCGACCAGTTGGAAAAAGTTGTACCGATCGCATCTTCGGCGCTTAAATCTACTGCATTGACGGGGAAAGTAAGATTCACTGTTCCCTGCGGCGCATACGTGTAGCTGGTAGCCGTAACATTAAATCCGTTTATTGTTGAGAAAAGCAGGCCGTTGTTCGCTACCGAAACACTGGTTGCCGAAACATTCAGGGTTTTCAGGTTCGGGCAACCGCTGATTTCAAACAAGTCCAAGCCGTTCAAGTCGTCCGATAAATCAATGGTTTCGAGCGCTTTCATCCGATCGTGTCCTGCGATTTGAATGCTGTTGAAGTCGTTGCCCGAAAGATTCAGCGTTTTCAGAAAAGTCAAATCATCTCTCTGCTGGTCTTTTACGGTAGCGCCCGACAGGGTTGGCTCGAGGATAATGGGAACATCCGGTTTTTGTACCCAGCCTTTGTCTGTCCAGTCGATACTGCCTGCGCCCACGTAATTATAATTACCCGAAGCGCCTCCCCATATTCCTTTGAATATTTCCGATTTGTAAATACCGATAAATCCAAATTCGGCAACCACGCGATAGCCATTGTAATCGGTAGCTTCAAACGTTGCATTTACAACAGGAACAACAGGTGTTCCGTCGTTTTTCCATGCATCAGGCCAGTTGGCATCGGCCAGCGGCCCGTTTGTTTCATCCATTGCGTCTATCAGTTTTAATACCTGATTGTAGGACGACCCATAAGAATCCTGTGCTGCTGCATAAGCAATCGGCAAGCACAAAGCAATAACTAATAAAAAATACTTTTTCATATACGAAATTATTAAAAGATAATTGATTGTAAATTCATTTTTTTACGATTTTGACAAGCTTTCCGGCTATTTTTACAAAATAGATTCCACTGTTAAACCTGCCGATGTCCAACATGTTTTGGTTAGATTGAAGCACTTCCCGTCCGGTAATGTCGCAGATTTTCACAACAGAATCGCCGGGTTTGTTATGCACGAAAATCTTGCCTGTGGTCGGGTTGGGATAGATGCCGATTGCTTCTGCAAGCGTTTCATCCATGCCGTTGCTTTGCTGTTCTTTAAATTTTCCGACCACTTTGGTGTCCGAAACAAGCGTCACAACATAGACATTGTTTTGTACTTCGGTAATCTTTTCCACTTCGTTTACCAACAGCGATTCGAGTTCGGTACCGACCCTGGGACGAATATAAACCGGTACATCCGTACCTTCCGACAGTCCGTTTTTTTCCCAGTACGGAAAGACGTTATGCAGACTGATAACGCCATCGACACCGAGCGTATCCACTTCGAGCTTTATTGAATACACGGGCTTGGCGTCCAGGTAGGCGGGATAAGCGGAAGGCTGCGCCGAAGCAGACAGTTGCTTCAGCACCGGCAGCGGATACGCGCCGTTACCCATTGTCCAGGTTGTTGCAAAATCCCAGCCGGACGCTTCGTAAGTTGCCTGCTCTTTCAAACGTTCGGCGGTAATATTAAAGCCTTGCCGGTTGCGTTTGTTCAGGATTTCCCATTCTTCGCCAACGCCGTCTTCGCCCGTTTCGTTCGGCAGGATGCGGCGGTAAGTTGCTCCGGTTTCGGTTTCGTTGTATTCCAGCACATTGAGCGCGAAAGCATTGTCGGCAAAATGGTAAAGCGTAGTGGCGGAAGACTTGCTCATGTCGTGTATGCTGCCCGCTAACCGTCCGGTAGAAGAACTGTTCAGACCGTCGATCGTGTCGTTAGCAGCAAAACAGTTGTCATACCTTACCAGCCCGTACCAGCCATTTGTGCGTCCAATGAGTCCGCCGGTCGTATTTTGATACCAGCTACCGGTGTTGCGGACTTTGTTGGCTGTGTAAACACGGTTAATCGCAATGGCGACTTCCTGGTTGAAAGCGCTTCCAGTAATACCGCCTACGCGGTTTTGGCCATACACGCTACCCGCTACATAACAGTCCTGAATGAGCGTTGCGGTATTTTTTCCGTAAAATGTTCCGGCCATACCGCCCACGTTGGTATCGCCCTTTACGTTGGCCTTCACATAAACGCCTGTAATCCGGCTTTTGTTGCCGACGATGCCTGCCAGTCCACCCACGTCATAGCGACCGATAATCGAATCGGCTACGATGGCCAAGTCTGAAATTTCGGCGCCGGGCATATTGTCGTCTCCCACTACGGGCGCCGACGAATCGCTGGTTTTTATGTCGCGGCAATAGCCCAGTGTTCCGAACAGTCCCACGTAATCGCTTGTGTCGCGTTTGCTCCACAGGCCGGAGATTGTGTGTCCGTTGCCGATGATTTTTCCGGTAAACGAAGCCATTTCATCGCCAATCGGCAACCAGCCGTGTTCGGGATAATGCTCGGCAAGGTAAGCGGTGAGGTCAATATCGGCAGTCAACGTGTATTCGGCCGAAAGATTGTAGCGGATACTGTCCAGTTTTTCGGCCGAGCTAATGTTCGTGTCCACCTGATAGACCGGTGTTGTAAGTTTGATTTCCACGCTGAGCGTTCCCAATTCGGGATAAGATGCGTTCGTCAAATCTACCGTAACGGTTTGTCCTGTCAGCGTGCCGGGGAAAGAAAAAATACCGTTATCAGAAGCGGTCGGCGACATGCTCCAATTGGCAAAAGCCGTACCGATAGCCGCTTCGGCGCTCAAATCGACTGCGTTTGCAGGGAACGTTAAACGAATGTTTCCGGCGGGCGCGTAGTTCAGTGTAGTTGCCTGAATGTCGGCCATTTTGCTGAACAGCAATGTTGAACCGGAAATATTAACCGTTGCGGCGTTCACTTTCAGCGTCATCAAATTGGGCGCTCCGCTGATGCTGAAATATTCCAGCGTACCGTTGCCGGACAAATCTACTTCTTTCAGGTTTACCAGCGAATCTATTCCGCTCACATTTCCCACAATCGAAAGGTTACGGAAGCGGTTGCCCGATAGCCGTAAAAACTCGAGAAAATACAGTTCATTCCACTGGTTGGATTTCGTTGCGAATACAATGTTGTTTTCGCTGCCGTCTTTTTGCAGGTAATTTTTGCCTGTCCAGTCAATACCGCGCAAGGTGGCGTATTTGCCGCAGATGCAGTCCGCCCAGGATAATGTCTTAGCGTCACTTTCGATGTCCGACGATGCATAAATTCCAAATGCTTCATTGTACATCATGCCGGAAAAAACACCGAAACCATCCGGCTGGCTGTGCCAAATATGGGCGTTATTCACATCAATCCAAGGCCATGTTGCATCGCCACGCGGCCCTTGCGTCGAATCCATTTTGGCGATTAAATCCATCAGTGGCGTCATGCCTCCTGTCGGATAATTTGCAACTGCATTTACAAGTAAATGGCAGCATAGAAACGCAAATAAAAATGTAATTTTTCTCATGATAAAAACAGTTTGAAAATAGTGTATTATGTCAATTATTCGGGACTTTCCCATCCTTCGTTTTGCGTCATATTTGTTTTCAGCAATTCGGTGTAGGGAATGGGATAAAGGTACATATTGGGGGTGAAGGTGCGCTTTTCAACTTCAAATTCACGCCAGGTATCTACTCTGTTGCCTGTTCCGCCGATTTCGATACCATGAACGGGGGCGTTCAATACCTGATCGGCAATTTTCCAGCGTTTCAAATCCCAATACCGGTGGCCTTCAAAGCAGAGTTCAATGCGGCGCTCGTGGCGGATTCCTTCTTTAAGGCTTTCGTAATTGACCGGTTTGCTGTTTTCAAAGGCGGGCATTCCCACGCGTGTGCGCACAGCGTTCAGGGCGTCCAGCGCCGATAGCGTGTAGCCGTCGGGGAGAGCCGTTGGCCCGTGGGCTTCGTTCATGGCTTCGGCATAATTCAGGAGGATTTCGGCGTAGCGGAAAATGACAAAGAATTTGTACAAGCCACCGGCGCCTGTCTGTAAATCGACGCTTGTATTCACGAATTTCCGAAGATAATATCCTGTATGCGTATAGGTTGCGTCTCTGTTCAGGCCGGACGTCTGCCCTATTCCCGTTGCAACGGGATCCCGGTTGGAAGCATGTTGACGGGCGCCATTGTAGTAAATCCACCAAGCCAGACGCGGATCCCGCCTGGGCGTTTCGTAGAGGTTGCGTGCCGGGCTAACGGT
>JAISFI010000402.1 GCA_031263685.1 Dysgonamonadaceae bacterium
GGATAAAATCCGGGAAAGCAAAAGCGTCATCGTCTAAAAAAATCAGGTATTCCCCTTGCGACTCCTTCACTCCCCTGTTCCGGGCTTATGACAAACCCTGATTTTTTTCAAGGAAACAGGAAATATTTAATTGCGGGTTTTCCCGGATATAGTTTTTAAAAACGGTTTCCGTTTGATCGGTAGAATTATTGTTAACCAGAACGATTTCAAAGTCTTTATCCGTTTGGGCGGAAAGATGCTGCAAGGTTTTCCCGATCACCTTTTCCCGGTTATACGAACAAATAATGACAGACAGGCTTGTGCGGGAAGCGCAATCTTTTTCTACGTCTTTTGTATCTTCTTTCATTATTTTCAGTTATTTGTATTTATGCAAGTTTGATATTACTTTTAATTTTTGAATATTTTTCGGAAATGTAAAATTACAAAAAGTTTTCAGGACTTTCTCATGCAAACCGTTTTTTTTCCTGTCGCAAAATCAATGCCGCATCCTAAAATCCGAAGGATTAAATATGAATAACCCCCAATAAAGCGAAGCGATTGGGGGCTATGACGAAGCCCGTCATAGCCCTCAACCTGAAAGGTTGAATAACAAGAGTATATCGCTGTCGTAACCCCCAATCGCTTCGCTTCATTGGGGGTTATTCATATTTAATCCTTCGGATTCCGCTTGCTGATGAACTCTTACTTCTTCTGTTCGATGCCTGCATCGTGTCACAATCGATGCCTGCATCGTGTTGCGTTCGATGCCTGCATCGTGTATGCCGGACATAAAAAGAACTAAAAGTTAAAAACTAAAAACTAAAAGTTGGCTGACGCCAGTTTACTGCGCTTCGCGCAACTCTTAGTTCTTAGTTCTTAACTCTTAGTTCTTAACTCTTTTAGGGTCTGAACTCTTGCCAATTCTTATCGGTAATTTCATAAATGTGCTTGCCGGCAGGTACCGGCGGCTTGGGAAGATTCATCGCCGCAATTTCGGCTTTGACAGCGTCAATATCTTCCTGTTTTACTATAAACGGATTGGTTGCATAGTCGCTTACGGTCAAACTCACCGGTCGCAGGAAACCCCAGTCGGTAAAAAATTCCGTCATATCCAGTTCAGATACTTCGCAAACAATCTTTACAAATTCCAACTGGCACATCCCGTCCAGCGTTGATCCTTTAGCTGACTTCACCGGATCCGGATTGGTACGCACTTTTTGATATACATCCTTATAAAAATCTTCTTTGTCCAGTACATCCATCATATACAGTTTCAACTGCCAGAAAGGAACCAGTTTGAAGAATACATCGCCATGCTGATTGTGCGGGAGTTCTGCCTTTACGATCTCTTCAGTTGCAGCCTGATAACGATTCTTTCCTCCGCCGATATTTTCGTCATTCAAACGGGAACGGACGCCCCACTTGATGGTGATATACTGCGAGAGAATGTTATTCGTAACTTCCGTCATTCCCAGCCATTTCAATCCCGGACGTGTTTGATTGACATGTCCGATTTCATGGGCGGGCATCCAGGCGCCTCCGCCGACGGTACTGCTTATGCTTTTAAGCTTTGACAAATCCAACAGGTCTTCTTGACTGCCGGAACCGTAAACAGTCCAATAATCCGAAGCATAAGCGGCTACACCCGGAGCCATAACCCCGGTTAACAGTACCATGCGGGTCTGATTCAGGGTATTGTATTTGACCATTCCCTGAAATTCCTGCTCCCAGTAAACCAAATCGTCGTAACTTTTAATCACTTCGAGGCCATTGTTCGGACAGTAGTCCCGATAGGCTGCGGTTTCAAAGCACATCATTGCATACTTGCCTTTTAGATCAAAATACGGGAATGTTGCCTGTGCCAGCAACCGCTGCCAATCGTTCGCGGTATGTTTATCACGATCGAAATAACCGTTTACTGTTCCGGTAACAATATTTATCTTGACCGGAGGTTCCTTCCCGGTAAGGGTATGGAAAAGAATATACATTAAGCCGTCGTGCGGAGCATGAATTTTATTGACGCCTTTACGCAGGGAAAAAACCGACCGTTCGCCCCTGCCTCCGGGCGTCAGAATAGCCAAACTTGGAAAGAAATCCGTATTTCCTACCAGCACGATAATGTCTTCTCCCCGGGTTGCATAAATCCCGGTCGGATTATCCAAAATCCCGTAGCGGGCAATCTTATTGATTTGCGCCAGCGTGGTCGGTTCGGGATAAGCCTGGTATTCCTGTACCCTAAATTCCGGTTCGTAATAATCCCGGTAAATATCCAAAGCCAGCTTCCGGAAAAAATCATTTGTTTCCTGCTTGATATTATCGAGGGTAACGTCCGGTTTCAATTCGGAACAACTCGGATCGGTAAAGAGCGTAGCATAATCGAAATTGTTGGGATTTTTGCGATAAAACTGCATTTCCGCACAACTTGCAAACTGTCTGCCGCCTTCTCCGGCTCCGGATTTAACGATAATCCGAATCTGATCAACATCCCGCAAAGGCTCGTCGAAGAAGATGATGGACGGCATGGAACTTCCGCCAAAATCATAGTCGCGATACTTGAATGGCGCTACATCATCGTCTTTAATGGAATATTGAACTTCGATTTCCTTAAAGTTGCCGTTTGAACCGGAAGTCCGGGGATTATAAACGATGTAATCCAGTTGTTCGATTGCCTGATTATCAAAGAAAAAATCCAGGGTAACCGGTCCATACATTCCGTTATAACTGGAATGGTAAATGGTGGACATATCCCCGTCGATCGCTTTATCTAATTCTTCCCCTCTATTAGAACTGCTCGCTGTCGCCCGGCTGGGGCGGATATAAATGTCTTCCCGTATGCTTTCGGCGTATCCTGCCGGAGTCGGTACAAGTGTTAAAAACGATTCCTGCGCCTGCATGACAAAACTGCATGACAGCAGGAGTAAAGTACTGAATATTGCTTTTTTCATTTCACCAAAACTTTTGTAGTTTTATTTTTAACTGTTACTAAGTAAATGCCGACGGGCAATTCGCTGTTCCCGTTCACATTTGTTCCATAAACCGTATAGACCCGGTATTGATCGGCGCCTTCCACATAAATACGCCTGTTTTTTGCATAAACGCGGATATTGTCATATTCCGGCGTATAAATTGCATCAATAACATCATCGTCCTTTAAGCGGAATTTCCAGGCAAAGCCGGTATTCAGGCTTGCGCCCGCCACATAGTTTGCCGGGGCTTTTCCGTCTGTAGCGGCATACCAGTATTTTCCCGTATTAAGGTTGCCGGTACGCACTTCGTACTGGTTATTTCCCAGTTCATCAATTGTCCATCCGGCGTTTTCGGCAGCGGCATATTGCGCATAATCGTAAATATCGCAAAGCGGCGTAGAACTGATTAAATGTCCGGTTGCACGATTAACAAAGTTGACCGAGCCTTCCGAATCGGGATTACTTACAATCTTCCATTGCTGGCGGTGACTGTCTATCGTCAAATTCTGAGCTTGCATTGAAAGTTGTATCTCGCCTGCCGTTTCGACTTCGGTTAAATATTTGCCCGACAAATCGCTTTGAGCGCTTTGGATGCCCATCCAGACCGTTTCGTCGTCGCTGCTGATTATCGGCGTATTAATGGAAATGAATTGAAATTGTGCGTCATTGGAAGCCGCTTTCGCAAAATAGAGCGCGGAATTAAGAGCATCCCCGCCTTGTGTAAGATAAATCGTACGGTCGATTCCTCCCGACGGCTGCGTAACGATACGCAAAGAGTAATAATTACCGGAAACCTGTTGAATTGTCCATACAGTAGAAGGCGTTTCGCCGGCAACCGCTATTCGTTCGTTGAGATCGGCGTCGTACAATACATCCAGTTTTTTTCCGGAACATTTATTGATTACCTCATACTGCACGGCAGAGGCATTGGGTACAAGCTCCATGCGCCACAGTTGTTTTGCTTTTGCCGCCAGTTCGGTTTCCATCGGCTGTCCGCTTACCTTGCCGTTTATTTCCGTTACTACTTTACCGGCGTTATCGCCGGTACCTCTTACCTGAATGAAATACCATTCAGGATCAGTTGCATCGCTGGGTTCAAACGGTTGCGCACCTGCATTTGCACCTGCATAAACACAAATCATCATAGCTATTATCAATCGCTTCATAGTTTAAATATAAAAAGGAACTGCCTCAAAAGTTATAGTTCATCCTCCTGTTTGCTTCATCCCGCCCGAAGCGGGGTGATTACTTTTCGAACAGGTGTTCCCGCGACGAGCGCGGGATGAACACCTTTTGAGACAGTTCCGTTAATTAATTAATAAATTATTTTACAGGAAAAATCTTCGTTGCCGTTGTTTTCCCCGATGCATGAGTATCTATACGGATATAGACATTGCCCGGAACCGCTTGCGGTACCCTGACGCCCTGCAGGTTATAATAAGCGCTTGAGACCACCGGACTGTTTGCGTTTGTATCTACCTGATCAATAGCGCTCGGTATCAGCGGCGTGAACACCAGCCAGTTTCCGGCATCATTCACGTAATAATTGGTTGCATAGAGGCCCCTGCTATCATTGAGATAACTGCCACCGGATGCATTGGTACGATTATACATTTGCACTTTATTTGCATTGACACCGGTTCCCGATATAAAGGTGAGATAATCACCTTCAGTTTTCATCAGATAATTCTTCACCTCGGAAACCGAATCATAAAACGCCTTCAGTCCGTTTTTATTGATGATTTGATAACCGTCGGCTGCTGTTCCTTCAATTTTCCAAAGCTGGTTATCCTGCGGTTCCGCAGCTTTTTCTACCTGCATCAGCGTGTCGGCTACGACCGTAAACACTTTAGTAAACGTCTTGGGAGGATCATACTGTGGGCTTTGACGTACAAAACCGATGTAATACCAGACCTCTTCCGTTGCGGTAGAAGGTTTTGCCGGTAAAAAATTACTGCTGCCGACTAATTCAATCGTCCTGATTGCTGCGTCTTTGGAAGTAAGAGTAAGCTTGGCTTTATAGTCCTGACGGCTTGTCGGATTGAAAATTACTTTCAAAGTATCGTGTGTCTGCTGAAGCGTATTGGAAACCAGCGTGCTGTCTGCCGCACGAATGATGGTATAAGCCGAAGCGCCTTCACCCGACAGGCTCATTGCAATATTTTCGGTTAAATTTACGCCTCTCACGATTAGATTGCTACTGTAAAGCGCGGGAGAACCGGCTTCTATCTTGGGAAATTCAACCGTCTTGGTGGAAATCTGAATCCGTACAGGAGCGGGAAGAGCTGTTTCGATGAAACCCATCGGACAACCGGCATCGGTTCCCTGTTTACTGTATTCACAAATGGTCCTTCCACCACTATCATTGAGCGTTGAACCATCAGGATCAGGATTTTGCATCACCCAATATCCGTTAGCATTCTTGGTAAAAATCAACATAGTACCCAAGCCCGCTTCATCTAAGGTATAAGCAGCATCACCTACACCGGCGCCTCCTGTCTTTGCTTCCAGACCGCTGTTTGAAACTGCCAGATAACCGGTTTTCGACGGGGCAACCACAAATTTCCACAATTGTTCTTCCACAGTCAGTTCCGGATCTTCGTGCCCGATGTGTGCTGCCTGTCCAATCTCTTCGCCCTTTAATCCGGCGGTCCATACTTTATATGAACCGTCAGTATGAGGATAACGGCGACTAAAGTAAACGGTGTACCAGGTAGTGCTTGTTGCATTACTGATTTTTACCGGGAAATCTGCAGGAAGAGAAGCGCCCTTTCCCGACAGCACGACAGTTACATTCGGCGCACCGGCAGAACTAAGCGTAAGCGTTGCTATATATTCAATCTCTGCGGTCGGATTGAACTGTATTTTAAGCGTTCCGCCGGCTGCGGGTAACGGACTTGTGGGAGCAGAGTTTTCCGTCGTGTTGGTTATACTGAACGCCGCAGCGCCCGATCCTGCCAAAGTATAAGAAATCGTTGCTGCAGTTTGTTTGCCCGTAACAGTCAGTGTTTTTTCGCCTGCCAGTCCGGTCGTAACATCGCCGTAACCCAATGACGTAACGCTTGGGATAATACTTGTTCCGGAAGCCGAAATAAAATTAAGCGGGTTTCCATCGTCCATGTAGCCATACAGACCAACATACGCACCTTCGTTATCATTCATGTATTTCGTATGTCCGGCTTCATTCGCTTCTACATTTTGAAAACACCAGCCGGTATTCGTCCCGCTGGTTTTTTCCAGTGCGATATGCCTGTTGCCGCTTGTAGCCAATATGTAGTGAATGTACTCATTCTCTTCTTTGGACTCCGTATCAAGACGGCTAAACAGTTCTCCGCCATTTTTGGATACAAACTTGAAATTGTCCCAGCTTCCGGTAATTTTCCAGACTTGAGCGTTATTTAACGGTTGATCTGCCGTCCAACCGGTTTGCGTAACCGTTTCTCCAAGCCCATTACTTGTAAACGCTAAAGCCGGCTTCCGTACAAACTGGATATAATACCAGTGTTCGCTGGTACCGTTACTCAGGGTGAACGGGAATAAGCTTCCGCGCCCCGTCAAATTGACCGTATCGTTTGTAAGTCCCTCACTCTTCAAAATAAGTTGAGCCTTGTAAATTTCAATCGCCGGAGGCGTGAAAGAGACTTCAAATACTCCACCGGCAGCCGGTAAGGACGTTACATTAAGGGAATAAGCGGCAGCTCCTGCCCCTTTAATCTCGGCAGATATAACACCGGTTGTGTTCAAGCCGCCTACTGAAATCGTTTTCTTAACAACAGCGTTTATACCTGCCGGAGCGCCTCCGAAATCAACCTCCTTTGCCCCCACGATCAGCGATTTAGTCGTAGCCGGGATAAAAATCAGGCGGTTGCCTTCATCGTCTTTCAGGTAATTGGAAAGTTCCTCGCCTTTCGCATCATTGTCATTGAGATAGCGCTTGGTTGTCGATTCGATCCCGTCTTCATAATATCCGGCGTCGATGTTTAGCAATTGCCAGTCACTGGTTTTTTCGAAGCGGTCAAAGCCAAAAGCGCTGCCATAATCATCCAGTACGTATCTGTTGGTAGTCGTGTTATAACCAAGTTCGTCTCCTGCCTTGTTCAAAATATAGTATTCATCCCAGTCGCCCGTGATTTTCCACAACTGTTTGTCTGCATTACCCAGAATATTGGCTTGTGTAATAGAAGACTGTAGAGCATTCCCCGCCTGCAAAACTTTGTTGTTTTTCGCCTGCCGTTCAAACTGGATATAATACCAGTGATCCGTACCGCTTCCGCTGATTTGAAATGGGAAATCAAAATCGGCATTTCCCTTCAAAGCAGTTTTTACGGACTGGTCGCCGAGGCTTATGGTCAGTTCGGCAGTATAGACTTTCCGTTCGGTTGGCGAAAATGTGATTTCCGCGGTGCCGCCGTTAACGTCAGTTGCTCCGGACTTTACGGTAAAGCCAGCACCTTCGATCGAATAATCCAGTTTGCCGATCAAATTAAAGCCCAGCACCTTCAACGTTTTTGTTCTCGATTTTCCTGCCGGTGTATCGCCTAAATCCATATCAGCCGGCGGGACAATGGTTGTTGCTAAAGGTGCAGCCTCAACGAAAGTAATAGCGCCTCCGGATGCATCCGGACCGTATTTATCAAAATGCAAGTCATTGTTTGACTTGTCGATACCGCCGGTTCCCTTTAAGGTCAGACCGAGATAGGCGCCATTGTCTGTCTTAATGGTAAAAACCTGCGCGCCGAGAGTCGTTGAATAATAGCGGTCAGACTTTATATAAGTGTCGGTTCCCACCTCTCCTATTGCCGCAGACGCGTATCCAATCGTGTTTCCCAATCCGCTAATCAATTGATATTCGCCCTCAGTTGCGGTAGCCACGACTTTCCAGCGAGTACCTGGAGCATTTACCGTATCCTCGATATTCGAGATCATTTTTCCCAGTCCCCGATCAAGGTAGTAGCCTTTAACGGAACCGCCATTAACGTAACTGCTATTTCCCCATATTCCCCAAATCCGCTGTTCCAGCCGGATATGGTACCAAACATCTTTACTCCCATCAGCAGGGCTGATGGTAGGAAGATCTGCTGCCAACGCCGTTCCCCAAGAGAAAACGGTCAGTAAAAGCACTGTCATAAAAGAACAAATTTGTTTCATAACACTAAAATTAAATTTAATTAATAATAAAAAAACATTCTCTATTTATTGTTTCACAATATATATTTCTTGTGCCTGCATCGTTGCCGTACATGTGCCTGCATCGTTGCTGTACATGTGCACCCTTACATTCAATTATGCGGTAAATACCAGTTCTTTTCATCCATCAATTTGGCTTTCAGGGCGGGGTCCACCTCACCCCTGCGCCGTGCAATGAGATCCGCCAAAAATTCGTTTCCGTAGTATTTGGCGAAACGCATCAGATCGTGGAAACGGTTGCCTTCAAAAGCAGTTTCCATCGCCATTTCCTCGCAAATCAATTCATCAACAAAACGCACCGTATCCACACCTTCCGGAATTACATAATAGGCGTTGCGATCGGAAGCTCCGGCGCCTCGCGAATGGAAGCCCCGCTGATTGTCGTAGGGGAAGATTACTTCGGGGAAGTTGCAATACTCCGGCAAAGAAGCTACTTCGTCGGGGTTGACTTTCGCGGGATCGGCAAAGATCCGGTTAGAAGTACCGTATTTCAGGATGGCAAATGCCACCGTAGGCTTATTCAAGCGATTGAGCGCTTCAAGATACCGCAGATACACCGAACCTGTCCGGTAAATGTAGGTGTAATTTACGAAATTCGATTTATCCGGCTCGCCGTATATGGAAATAAACGGTAAGGTATCCGATTCGGAAGTGATGAAATAACTGCACGATTGAAATAAGTACCCGGCTCTATAAGGTGGAGTCTGCCAGTCATAATAATTAAAAAAATCACCATTCCCGTCATTTCCTTTTACTGCTCCCCTCAAATCGCCGGTAGTATAAGTGGGTTCTTCCTGCGGCGTTGCATTGTCGGGCAAAAAGGCATAATCCTGTTTGTGCCATATATTTATCGATGCAGGCGAAGGTCTCAACTGATAAGTACATTCCACGTCTATCCTGTTACTCCATTGCGAAGGATAACACCATCCCATCAAATACGAACCGGTTTCATTTTCGGTAGAAGTACGAATACCGGCAATCCATTCCATGTCGGAGAAATTACCGCTATAATTTATGAAACCGGCATCCAACCAGCGCAGACGTCGTTCGATTGTTCTAAGTCTGTTTGTATACAGGTAATCGTGGTACTGCGTCGCCGCCAGAGCCGGGTTACCCGTATAAAGATAAAAGTCACCCAAAACAAGCACAGCCGGGATAAATACTGCATTTCCCATACTAATTCCCTCATACGAAGGATTTCCCAGCGATCGCTGCACTTCCCGGGCTTCCTTCAAGCGATCTTCTACCCGGTCGAACAAGGCGGGCAAATCGGAAATCCACACCGAAGGATCGTTTTTGATTTTGTTCATATCTTCCACTTTCAGGATGGGTTCTTCGTAGTAACAGGCTTTCCCGTAATTCAATATCAATTGCATATATACCCATGCCCTGATGGTCTGAACGGCAGCCAATTCCTTTATCATCACCTTTTGTCCGGAAACCGTAGCGGTTGTATCCGCCCGCCGGATAAAAAAATTGCAGTTATTAATAATATCGTAATATGCTTTGGTATCAATATAGGGATTTTTGTCCGTCAAACCGAAGTCGAAATTATAAATTGCCTGTAAATTCCTGTCGGCGTTTTCCGTAATGTCCATCAAATCGCCGCGTAATTCCCCGACCAGAACATAGCGGTCGGCAATCGCCTGCATTTTCCTCAAAATACCAACCATAGAATAGAGGGTATCGTTGGGCGAATTTAATTCGTATCCATTCGTATCCAGATAATGTTCGGTGTCGGTTTCCAGCATCCCGTCGCACGAGAACAAACCGGCAAAAGGCAAAAGGCATAAAGCAACAATTGCGGTTTTCAATCCTGTTTTATTTACTGTTTTTTTCATACATTTATATTTTCTTTTTTTGCCACGTTTTTTTTTGTTTTATTTATTTGCCACTAATGCACTAATTTTACACTAATTATATTTGTTTTAATTCGTGAATTAGTGGCATATAATCTTTTTATTTATTTGCCACGAATGCACTAATTTTACACTAATTATATTTGTTTTAATTTATGAATTAGTGGCATACAATCTTACAAATTAATTTTTACACCCAGATAAAAGCTTTTTCCTATGGGGGATAAAGCGGCGTCAATTCCCTGGAACAGGACTTTATTGTTCATCGAAAATTCGGGGTCGCTGCCCAGGTATTTCGTCAGAGTCCAAAGGTTATTCGCCGAAGCCCAGAGGGTAATTCCCTGTAAAAAAGGCGAATCGAAAGGAATATCGTACGAGAGTGTCACAGTTTTCAGGCGGAGGTAGCTGCCGTCTTCTATCCAGCGGTCGGAGAAGGCGTTATTGCCTTTGGGGTCGCCATAGACCGCTACGGGTATATCTGTTCTCTCCTGCAAGGGCGATTGCCAGCGGTTAGTCATGGCTACCGTCTGGTTATAAAAGCTGTCGCCGGCTTCCAAACGCGAACGTAAAGCATTATAAATGTCGTTGCCGTAAGAATAGGTAAACAGGGCATCCAGCGTAAAGCGCCTCCACTGAAAGCGGTTAGTGAAGGTTCCATAGAAATCAGGATTGGGGTCGCCAATCACTTGCCAGTCGTTCCGGTTGATTTCTCCGTTACCGTCAACATCATAAAAATGCACGTCCCCGGCGGAATAATAGACCTTATTTCCATTGGCTTCCCGGAAATAAAGCCCGCCACCGGTATAAGCCGCCTGCGCTTCGTCTTCGGTCATAAAAACACCCTGTGTTTTGTAGCCGTAGAATACGCCTGCCGGTTTGCCGACTTCGGTCAATACCCTTCCATCCAATATTTCCAGGTAGGACGACTTGTTATCCGGCAATGCCGTGATTTCGTTTTTGTAATGTCCGACGCTTGCTCCCATTTCCCATTTCAAGCGGCGCAAATTCAATATCTTGGCGCTGAGCGCCACTTCAAAACCCTTGTTGGTCAACTCCCCGTCATTACTCCAGTAAGCGTCCTGACCGGTAAACGCTTCGACCTCTTTTAAGGTCAGCAAATTCCCGGTACGGCTGCTGAAAACATCGAACGAAAGTCCCAGTCGCTCATTCAAGAAGTGCATATCAAACCCGGCATTGGCTTTCGCGGTGGTTTCCCATTGAATGGCTTTATTTTGGATATTCGCCAGGTGCAAACCGGACGCCCTGTCGATGTACTGTATGGATGCGAGATACGAGTTACCGGCAATATTGTTGATGTCGTCGTTACCGGTTAATCCGTAACCGGCTCTCAGTTTCAGAAAATTGATCAGGGGTACATGCTGCATAAAATTTTCGGAGGAGATGATCCAGCTTGCCGATACCGAAGGGAACAGCGCCCAATTGACATTCATGGCGCGAAATCCCGATTCGCTTCCGAAACGGGAAGAGGCGTCGGCAGAAGCCGTCAGTGCCAGGAAATATTTGTTCAGGTAATCGTATCCGATATTGCCGTACCACGACATTGATTTCCACTTGTCGTCTTCACCTGTAACCTGCTTGTATCCCATACTTTCCGTCAAGACTTTGACATTGTCGTTTCCGGTATTATATCCCCGCGGCAAATCCGATTGATAGGCATCTGTCATATAGCGGAATCCGCCTAAGAGCGCCCAATGATGACTGTTGCAGTTCAGTTTCCAGTCGATCCGTGTATCGCTCAGGATGGAAGTCTGATACTGGGTCAAGTCTCGCACTTCGTTGTTGGCTAAGAAACCGTCGGGACGTAAACGCGGCGCGATTCCCAATCCGGGGATAAAGAATGATTCTTTCACCGAATTGATGCCATAGCTGTAAACAGTCGATATGCGCAGGTTTTCCTTCACTTGCCAATAAGGATTCACCCTCATGCGGAAGGTCAGGCGGGTACTGCTTCCCTGCGCTCTTTCAATCAGGGCAAGCGGATTGGATATCAAATTACCCACGGTCGGGTTGATGGCGTCATAGTCTTCCAAAGTACCTGTCGCCTCTCCACGAGTATTCTTGCGGTAGGGCGAGAGGAAAGGCGCCTTAATCAAGGATATGTATTCGGGCGCAGAAATCGCGTCGATTCCCTGGTCGCGCAACTCGCTAATAGATTGTGTTACGGAAAAGTCTATTTTTGAAAACAGATTTTCCGCCAGCTTCACATCAGAATTGAAGCGCACGTTAAAGCGTTCCATTCCCGTACCCGAAAGCGCCCCTTCGGCAGAAGTGTAGCCCATTGAGAGATCGTAAAGGGCAATTTCGTCGCCGCCATTCACTTTGAGCGAATAACTTTGCAGAAGGGCGTCGGAGTAAATCACATCCGACCAGTTGGTATTGTTATGGTATTGCCAGTAATTGACCTGATTGGGATCGTCGTTCAAAAAAGGAAATGTATTGAGGTAATTTTCCTCAGTTATATGCCGGTCCGGAAAATATTTCTCTTTCCAACCGCCGATCTGATTAGTCACGTATTGACGATATTGATCGGCATTCATCATTTCCGGCAAATGCGGACGGAGCGAGGAACCCCAATACATATTCGCCGTAATGCGGGTAGCCATGTCTCGTCCCCGCTTGGTATTGATCATAATGACGCCATTTGCCGCTTTACTTCCATAAATGGAATTGCCGTCTTTCAGCACGGAAATGCTTTCGATGTCTTTTATGTCAATGTTCGAGAGCGGATTGGAAAAATAACCGTTGTGTATGGTGGTGTTGTCCCATTGGTTGTCCCAAATAACCCCATCAACCAGAATTAGCGGTTGTGCATTGGCATTCAATGAATTAATTCCCCGGATAAACATAGCGCCCCCAATAGCCGGCGTTCCGGAACGGGAGATAGTACGTACTTCGCCCCCTAAACGCGCCTGTATTTCGCTTTCAGGCGACAGGGCGGTCGATTGGGAGAAATCCATCACATTTTGTTCGTAACCGGAAGTAAAAAACTTCGAATAGAGCGAAACCTTCAGTTGTGTGCGTCCTTGCAGGGGTACTTCCCGAAGGGTATAGCCGGGCGCCGAAATAGACAGGACTTCGTGCAGCGAGTGTAAACCCATTTCAAAATTTCCCGTTTCATCAGTCATCGCAGCCGTTCGCCGATCTGCTGTCCTGATTTGTGCGCCCGCCAAAACCGTACCCGTATGGGCGTCGGTAACGGTACCGGTAATTTTCCACAACACTGCATCGCTGCCTTCCTGATCGCTGACTGTACTCGTATCCGATTCATTCACACCAAGCTGTCCATTGTCTTCAATGGAAGCGGCATTTCCTTGCAATGAGCCTGGTTGCGCCCAGGCGAAACCAAACCCTTGCATACTGATAAATAAAATAATCAGTTGTTTCATATTTATAAGATAATATTTTTTCACGCGAATTAATTTTTTACCGGCTCTAAAATAATGCAATCAAGCAACATCCGATTGTTGTATCCGTTTCGTGATTCCGCAGCCGAGATTCTCGAAGACAGCTTGATTCGGATGGTTGCCTTTTCTTCTCTGTAATTGGCTTCCGGGAAAGCGATGGTTGTCAGCAGCATTTTTTTCACTACCGCCGAATCCGTTTCATTGTCATCCGGTCTTTTCCCGGTGCCACCCGGAGTTACCCCCACTAAAGACTTCCAAACCTGCTGGTCTGCCGCCTGGTCGATGGTAGAGCGATCTATTTGCTGAATATCGTACATGATTTTTGTTCGCTCGGAAGAGAAATTCTTATACAGATAGCGTATCGGGGCAAAAACCGCATATACATTGTACTCCGCTTTCAAAGTGTTGGGTATATTAAAGAGGAGGAATGTATTTTCCGTTTTTGAATCATTCCCGTTGCTGATCAAGCGGCAGAGCTTGGACGGAACATCCGGTTGATCGGGGACATAAACCCAGGACACTTTTGCCGGGGCAGTGGGAAATCCGGCTTCCAGCAAGGTCACCTGCGCAAGTTCCGCTTCTACCTTCAAAGGATGCTGCCAGGATTCCCAATAATTATGTTTCAATTCGTCGGTGACATAAACCAAACCATTGCTTGCCTTATTTGCCGTACTTGCCGGGAAGAGGCTCGCCGGATCGCGAAACACATTATCACGAGTCGAAACAAGGGTATCCAGTTGTCCGGGAGCATCTATCCTGCCACGAAAAACCAAATCCTGTACAATCGCATATTGCGTATTCCAATGCTGTACGGAATCGGAATTAGGCGCTTCGGTTTCAAAGTAAGGCGCCCGTTGATTGTAGGCTTTGATCCAAGCCGCATTGTTGGGCAATATCATGGTGTAAACACTGTCTTCGTTGTCGAGGAAACCAACGCCATCCATACGTGTATAAAACATTTCGTTGGTCTCATAAAATAACGAATCGTAAACCGCCATGCCATCCACATAATCAATTACCTTGGAACCGCTCGGCATAAACATTTTGAGATAAAACGCATTGAAATAGCTGCGAATCGAATCCATCCCCGGCTCGCTCAGGTATTCCCAAAGGTTTTTCACAAAGGGAATCGGCTCTTTCATGGTATGCAGAATGCCGTTGTCTGCCAATTGATTGACGGTAGCCAATTCCGAGCCGTTCATGGTGTATGAACCATTGTTGTAAGCAAATCGTATCTGCTTGCGGTTCAGTGCAAAAGCAATCACTTCCGTTTGACCTGCAACGTATTTAAAGCGGGCGATATGCGTTAACACAATGTCTTTCAATTTTCCTACGTCGTTCATATCCATTTCCGCTAACGCTTCATTGGTCGGCGCCCAGACGGTAAAAGATTGACTCTTTGATAAAAAGACATCGTAGCCGGTTTTTTTGAGCATTTCGGCAAATACAGACAGGTTGGCGTCCTGCTCAATTAATTGCCACAAGGTAAGTTCCGGTGCAATACCGGACTCTTTGCTGTAATGTGCATCAAACGTATCATCGCACGCCGGCAAACAAGCAAGCAACAAGATACACAAGATACAGTACTTTATATTCTTCATTTTTTGTTTCATTATCATATCTATATTAAGTGATGAAATATTTATAATTTTTAGATTAAAGAAGACAGAGATAGATCAGAAGATTGTTTTCTGTCTATTTAATCCCTTCCTTCATTTTCCCAAATAGATCGAGGTGCAAATTCTATGTAATCAATCATAAATTCCCTGTCCAGGCGGTCTTCTACGGATTTAACCCGCAGGATATGCGCCTGGGTTTCGGAGAAAGAGCCTTTGAAAATGACGTAACGCAACGACCCGCTGTAATCGCGCAAAGGCGTAGCTCCATTGACGCTTGCCGCGCCCGGACCTTTCATGAAACCGCGGTTGTGCATCATTTTGTCGTTTTCGATAATCGCATCTTCTATTTTCAATTCAGTGTCTGCTTTCCAGCCGATGTCGGCATGGGTAGCGCCCTTAGTCATATCCAGGGGAATACCGCAGGGTTTTCCATCGAAAAAGATTTGAGCGACTCCCCGCCTGGAATTTGCCGTATAACCAAAACGCACTTCGTAAGTGCCTGCCGGCATTGGCGGAAAACGCAAACTAAAATCATACTTCCCGAAAAACAGGAGTTCGTCACATTCCATATTGGTAGTTGTTCCCTTGGTTCCATAATATTCCATTTGGGTTTCCGGCGTGTAAGTCAAATGCTTGAAATAGCATTGAGGAATAATGTAGCCGTGACCGTCGCCGCCGGATTTGTCGTAATTACCCCGTAATTTATTGGTGCTCATTTCCGACAGGAGCGTTGTGGCATCGAAACGGATACGTTTAGTCAGAAGTTCATCGTTCAGTCCATCAACAGTCAGTATGCCGTCTATTTCGTGATAAACGCCGTTTTCAGCGCGTTTATCGCAATAGTCAGCCAGAATACTTACCCCTCTTCTTACTCCAAAACGGTTAAATACCGGCACGTCCCGTTGATTGATACTGATAGTCCTTATCTCCAAGAGGGTATTCGGACACATTGTTTCAATGTATTCGCACCAGGAGGAGGCGATATAAGCTTCGGTATAATATCCCGAACGATCGCCCAAAAATTCTTTCCTCAAAACGCCTCTGTCTAATAAGTGATAGGCAATGAAGCGATTGAAGCTGTTGCGGCGGTCGGTAATATCGGTAATGCTTTTATCGTTCGGATAAAGCCGGTCATAAACGGAGGCGGCATATTGTTTCAGTCCTTCGTAAGTCGGCTCAAATCCGGCAGCGGACAAAGCTTTTTTGTATGTTTCGTCACTTTCGATCAATGCGGTGTATTCTATGTGGCAAAACTTGGGCGTAGCATATTTCGTATTGTTCTGACTGCCAGCCTTGGAAATAATCCCCGTTCCGTCGGGATCAACGATCTTGCGAATGGAATCGTAAGCGTCATTGTTCATATCCATTAACTCATTTTCCAGAAGGGTTTGCTTGAGTGCGAGGGAGAACCACGAAAAGCGTTCATCCGTTTCAATCACTCCCGGCAATTGAATCTTGGTAGAAATCAATGTCTTGCTGATGGTATGAATGACCCCGTTGTGTACTTCCTGATCCAGAATCACAATGGGCGAATTTTCATTGACAAATATTTCTACCCTGTCATGGATGGAATCCACCGACGAACGAATCGTAATAAAACGGTTGTTCATGGAAGGAATTTCCAGGCGTGCTTGCGGAAAACGCGAAGAGAGATAAACATCATCCACATTTTTCGCCGATACGATATGGTCATA